>NZ_JBHYKM010000099.1:19898-31970 GCF_042741435.1 Streptomyces sp. NPDC058955
CGGCGCTCCCCCCCCGGCGCCCCCCCCCGCGGGGCGCCGCGCGCCCCCCCCCCCGGGGGCGCCCCCCCCCCCCCCCCTCTCCGGGGTGTCAGCTCCTGGCCTCGTCCAGCTCCGCGGCGATCGGCTCGCCCTCCGGCTTCCGCTTCAGCGAGGCCAGCACCAGCGTGACCGCCGAGCCGACCACCGCCCAGGCGGACAGCACCAGCATCGAGGCGGTCATGTCGTTGCCCTTGAAGTACGCGATCGAGCGCGCCGCCCAGGTGCCCGCGCCCGGCGGCAGGGCCGGGCCGATCGCCTTCCAGAAGGGCGGCAGCATCGGGGCGGGGAAGGCGCCGCCGGCGCTCGGGTTGCCCAGCACCACCACGAGCAGGATCGCCAGGCCGATGCCGACGATCCCGAAGACCGACTGGAGCGCGAGGGTGGCGGCGCCGACGGCGAAGACGACCAGGGTGCCGAGCCCCCACAGGGCGGCGACGGAGCCCGGCAGGGCGCCCAGGACCGGGCCGACGATGACGGCGCCGCCGAGCCCGCCGAGGAC
Source organism: Streptomyces sp. NPDC058955 (assembly GCF_042741435.1). NCBI lineage: Bacteria > Bacillati > Actinomycetota > Actinomycetes > Kitasatosporales > Streptomycetaceae > Streptomyces > Streptomyces sp. NPDC058955. The sequence continues at coordinate 20,437 of NZ_JBHYKM010000099.1, forward strand.
GGAGTAGAGGGCGAGGACGCCGAGCCGGATGATCGCCCGCTCGCGGTTGGCCGGCCGGGAGCCGGCGCTGATGGCGAGGATCGCGGCGCAGATGTAGCCGCCGACGCACCAGCCGACCACCAGGTAGAAGGCGGAGAGCCCGTCGAAGTCCTGCGGCGAGGCGGGGGCCACGTCGACCGTCCGCACCTCGCGGTTCTGGGCCGCCTCCACCTGGGTGAAGATCTTCTCCAGGGCGGAGGAGAGCACGGTGCCGCCGCCGGAGGCGACGAGCAGGGTGTCGGTGCGGCCCGCCGGGTTCACGATCAGGGCCCCGTCGATCTCCCGGTTCATGATCTGGTCCCGGGCCTCGTCGGCATCGGCGACCGCCCGCGGGTCGAGCGGGTCGCCGGGCAGCTTCTCCAGCTCGCCGAGGAGGGTGGCGGACACCTGCCGGGGCGCGACCACGCCGAACGGCACGTCCGACGGCTTCGGGTTGTGCAGGGCCCCGACGTACGAGGTGATGAAGAGGAGCTGGAGGGCGAAGACCCCGACGACGAGCAGGGCGGCTCGGGGGGTGACGGCGCTTTTCAGTTCGTCGACGAGACTCATGCCCCCCAGGTTCCGGGGGAGGGGGCGTTTCCGCAGGTGGGAGGGGGCCGAACGGCTGACGGAGGTCGGGCCCGCGCCGCTTATCGTACGCGCGTTCGAAATGAGCTAGGGTGGTGTGCGGGGGTGGGAACGTTTGTACGAATGCCGGTGCGGGAAGCACCGCCGGAGCAGGAACGCGGGAGGTGCGCCATGCGGGGCTTCACCCATCTGCACACCGCCTCGGGCCACTCCCTGCGCTACGGCGCCTCCCACCCCGGCGACCTCGCCGCCCGCGCCGCCGAGCGGGGCATGGACGCCCTCGCCCTGACCGACCGGGACAGCCTCGGCGGCGCCGTCCGCTTCGCCAAGGCGTGCGAGGAGCAGGGCGTCCGCCCGCTCTTCGGCGTGGACCTCGCCCATGAACCCCTGACCGCCCCCGACGGCCCCGCCGACGGACCCTCGTCCGCCCGCCGGGTTCCCGTGCGCGGCGGCGCCTTCGTCGACGAGTCCGCGCCCCGGGCCGTCTTCCTCGCCCGCTCCCGGGCCGGCTGGGCCTCCCTCTGCGCCCTCGTCACCGCCGCCCACGCCCGCGCCGGGGAGGGCCGGCCCGTGCTGCCCGCCTCCGCCGACCCCGGCACCGGCCTCCTCGTCCTGCTCGGCCCCGACTCCGACGTCGGCCGCGCCCTCGCCGCCGGCCGCCCCGACCGGGCCGCCCGGCTGCTCGCCCCCTGGCGCGAGCGGTACGGCGACGCGCTCCGCCTCGCCGCCGTCGACCACGGACGCCCCGGCACCGGCCCCGGCTCCCTGCGGCTCGCCGCCCGGACCGTCGGCTTCGCCGCCGAACAGGGCGTCCCGCCCGTCCTCACCAACGCCGTCCGCTACGCCGACCCCGGCCAGGGCCCGGTCGCCGACGTCCTCGACGCCGCCCGCCGGCTCGTCCCGATCGACCCCCGCAAGGGCCTCGACAGCGGCGAGGCGTGGCTCAAGGACGCCGCCGCGATGACCGCCGCCGCCGAGCGGATCGTCGAGGCCGCCGGCTTCCGCGCCGACGCGGCCCGCCGGCTGCTCGACCGGACCGCCGAGGCCGCCGCCGCGTGCCTGGTCGACCCCGAGGGCGACCTCGGCATCGGCTCCGCCCACTTCCCCGAGCCGCACCTGGTCGGCGCCGCGCACCGCACCGCCCAGCGCGTCCTCGCCTCCCGGGCCGCCGCCGGCATGGTCCTCAAGGGGTACGAGCGGCGGGGCGCCTACTGGGACCGGATGCACCGCGAACTCGACATCATCGCCCACCACGGCTTCGCCACCTACTTCCTGACGGTCGCCCAGGTCGTCGACGACGTACGGGGGATGGGGATCCGGGTGGCCGCCCGCGGCTCCGGCGCCGGCTCCCTCGTCAACCACCTCCTCGGCATCGCCCACGCCGACCCCGTCGAGCACGGCCTGCTCATGGAGCGCTTCCTCTCCAAGCGCCGCACCGCCCTGCCCGACATCGACATCGACGTCGAGTCCGCCCGCCGCCTGGAGGTCTACCGGGCGATCATCGGCCGCTTCGGCGCCGAACGGGTCGCCACCGTCTCCATGCCCGAGACCTACCGGGTCCGCCACGCCGTCCGGGACGTCGGCGCCGCCCTCTCCCTCGACCCCGCCGAGACCGACCGGATCGCCAAGGCCTTCCCGCACATCCGCGCCCGGGACGCCCTCGCCGCCCTCGACGAACTCCCCGAACTGCGCGAACTCGCGGGCGAACGCGAGAAGTTCGGCCGCCTCTGGGAGCTGGTCGAGGCGCTCGACGCGCTCCCGCGCGGCATCGCCATGCACCCCTGTGGCGTGCTCCTCTCGGACGCCTCGCTGCTCACCCGCACCCCCGTGATGCCCACCAGCGGCGAGGTCCCCCTAGGCCCTGGGGGCCTGGGAGGTGCCCCCATCCCCATGTCCCAGTTCGACAAGGACGACGTGGAGGAGCTCGGACTGCTCAAGCTCGACGTGCTCGGCGTGCGGATGCAGTCCGCGATGGCCCACGCCGTCGCCGAGGTCGAACGGGCCACCGGCACCCGGCCCGACATCGACGCGGTCCCGGAGGGCGACCCCGACACGTACGCGCTGATCCGCTCCACCGAGACCCTCGGCTGCTTCCAGATCGAGTCCCCGGGCCAGCGCGACCTGGTCGGCCGGCTCCAGCCCGAGACCTTCCACGACCTCGTCGTGGACATCTCGCTCTTCCGCCCCGGCCCGGTCGCCGCCGACATGGTCCGCCCCTTCATCGAGGCCCGGCGCGGCCGCGCCCCCGTCCGCTACCCCCACCCCGACCTGGAGGGATCCCTGAAGGAGACGTACGGCGTGGTCGTCTTCCACGAGCAGATCATCGAGATCGTGCGGATCATGACCGGCTGCGACCGGGCCGAGGCCGACCAGGTGCGGCGCGGGCTCTCGCACCCCGAGTCGCAGGGCCGGATCAAGGCGTGGTTCGCCGAACTGGCCAAGCGCCGGGGGTACGCGGACGAGGTCGTCGCCCGCACCTGGGAGATCGTCGAGGCGTTCGGCTCGTACGGCTTCTGCAAGGCGCACGCGGTGGCCTTCGCCGTGCCCACCTACCAGTCGGCCTGGCTCAAGGCCCACCACCCGGCCGCCTTCTACGCCGGGCTGCTCACCCACGACCCCGGCATGTACCCCAAGCGGCTGCTGCTCGCCGACGCCCGGCGACGCGGGGTGCCGGTGCTGCCGCTGGACGTGAACCGGTCGGCGGTCGCCCACCGTATCGAACTGGTGTCCGACGAACCTCCGGTGTGGGGGCTCCGGCTCGGCCTCACCGACGTCCACGGCATCAGCGGGGCCGAGTCCGCCCGCATCCAGGCCGGGCAGCCCTACGCCTCCCTCCTCGACTTCTGGGAACGGGCCCGCCCCGGCAGGCCCGTCGCCGAACGCCTCGCCCAGGTCGGCGCCCTCGACGCCTTCGGCGCCAACCGCCGCGACCTCCTCCTGCACCTCACCGAACTCCACCGCACCCAGCGCGGCGCCGCCTCCTACGGCGGCCAGCTCCCGCTCGCCCAGGGCCGCAAGACCGCGCCCATCGGCCTGCCGGACCTCGACGAGTCGGAGCGCCTCAGCGCCGAACTCGGCGTCCTCGGCATGGACGCCTCCCGCCACCTCATGGGCGACCACCACGCCTTCCTCCGCGAACTCGGCGTCGTCTCCGCCGAGCGGCTGCGCGCCACCCCCCACGGCCGGACCGTCCTGGTCGCGGGCGCCAAGGCCGCCACCCAGACCCCGCCGATCCGCTCCGGGAAACGCGTCATCTTCACCACCCTCGACGACGGCACCGGCCTGGTCGACCTCGCCTTCTTCGACGACGCCCACGAACGCTGCGCCCACACCGTCTTCCACTCCTGGCTGCTCCTGGTCAGGGGCGTGGTGCAGCGGCGCGGCCCGCGCAGCGTCAGCGTCGTCGGCGCCGCCGCCTGGAACCTCGCCGACCTCGCCGAACTGCGGGCCACCGGCGGTCTGGACGCGGTGGGGGAGCGGCTCGCGGAAGAGGCGGCCCGCCCCGCCGGGAGCACCGACGACGGCCGCCGCATCCGCATGGGGACCGGCTACGAGATGAACCCCTGGGCCGACCTCAAGCCCGCCGGGGAGGGCGCCGCCACCCCGGCGCGGAAGCTCTGGCACAGCAGCCCGGGGAGCGCCGGATGATCCTCTGCGTACGGTTCCGCCCGGAGACGCCGGAACCGCTCTTCCCCCGACTGGTCGACCTGCTCGGCGAGTTCACCCCCGTCGTGGAGGCCGCCCCGCCGCACGAGGCGCTCGCCGACGTGCGCGGCGCGCTGCGCTACTTCGACCGCACCCCCGCCGAACTCGCCGCCGTGATCCGCGTCCGGGCCCTCGCCCTGTACGGCGCCGACTGCGTCATCGGCGCCGGGCCCAACCCGATGCTGGCCCGGATGGCCGCCCGCGAGGCCCGCCCCGGCCTCACCCTGACCGTCGACGACCCGGCGGCCTTCCTGCGCGACCGCCCCGTCGTCGCGCTCGACGGCGTCGGCCGCACCACCGCCCGCACCCTCTGCGGCTACGGGCTCGACTCCGTGGGCCGGGTCGCCGACGCCCCGCTCGCCGTGCTCCAGCGGCTCGTCGGCGCCAAGGCCGGCCGCGACCTGTGGGAACGGGCCCGGGGCATCGACCGCACCCCCGTCGTCCCGAACGCCGCCGCCCGGTCGCTGGCCGCCGAGCGCTGCTTCCCGTACGACGAACTCGACCGCACGGAACAGCGCCGCGCCCTGCTCTCGCTCGCCACCGAACTGGGCGCCCGGCTGCGGACCGGGTCCCAGGTCTGCCGGTCCCTCGCGCTCACCGTGCGGTACGCCGACCGGAGCACCACGAGCCGGAGCCGCACCCTGCCCGAACCGACCGCCCACGGCACGGCGCTCACCGCCCTCGCGTACGCGCTCCACGACTCCCTCGGCCTCCAGCGGGCCCGGGTGCGGGGCGTCGCGCTGCGCGCCGAGGGACTCGGGCCCGCCGAACGGGCCGCGCACCAGCTCACCTTCGACCCGGCGGACGAGAAGGCCCGGCGGATCGAGGCGGTGGCCGACCGGGCCCGCGCGAAGTTCGGGCCGCGGGCGATCCTGCCGGGCTCCCTGGCGGCCTGAACGCCCCTCGCGCGGGCGGCCACTGACGACACGCCAGTTTTTACCGACGCGTAACTTCCCAGCGGGTAACACCCGTGCGTAACTTGGCTGAAGAGCATCCCCACTTGTGGTCCGGACCGCAGGGCACACCACCCCCACCTCCCTTGAGCCGCAAGGAGATCGCCCGATGCTGCCCTGGAAACACCTCACCAGAGCGCTGTCCGTCCTGCTCCTGACGGTCGCCGCCGTGCTCGCCCCCACCGCCGCCGCCCAGGCCGCCGAACCGAGCCGTGGCTGGAACGACTGGACCTGCAAGCCCTCCGCCGCCCACCCGCGCCCGGTCGTCCTCGTCCACGGAACCCTCGGCAACTCGATCGACAACTGGCTCGCCCTCGCCCCCTACCTGGTGAACCGGGGCTACTGCGTCTACTCGCTCGACTACGGGCAGCTGCCGAACGTGCCCTTCTTCCACGGCCTCGGCCCCATCGAGCGGTCCGCCGGCCAGCTCGACGCCTTCGTCGACCGGGTCCTCGCCGCCACCGGCGCCCCCGAGGCCGACCTCGTCGGCCACTCGCAGGGCGGCATGATGCCCCGCTGGTACCTCAAGTTCCTCGGCGGGGCCGACAAGGTGAACGCGCTCGTCGGCATCGCCCCCGACAACCACGGCACCACCCTGCTCGGCCTCACCAGGCTCCTGCCGTACTTCCCCGGCGCCGAGGACCTCATCGAGGCGACCACCCCGGGCCTCGCCGACCAGATCGCCGGCTCGGCCTTCCTCACCCGGCTCAACGAGGGCGGCGACACCGTGCCCGGCGTCCGCTACCACGTCATCGCGACCCAGTACGACGAGGTCGTCACCCCGTACCGCTCCCAGTTCCTCTCGGGGCCCAACGTCACCAACGTCCTCCTCCAGGACAAGTGCGCCCTCGACCTCTCCGAGCACGTGGCCATCGGCACGGTGGACCGGATCGCCTTCCACGAGGTGGCCAACGCCCTCGACCCGGCCCACGCCACCCCGACCACCTGCCTGTCGGTGATCGGCTGACCCGGTACCCCCTAGCGGGTACGCCGCCGGGTCACGCGGAACAGCACCGCCGCGCCGGCCGCCAGCACACCGGCACCGCCGAGCGCGAGGTACGGGGTGACGGAGGACCCGCCGGTCTCGGCCAGCTCCACCGACCCGCCGGCGGGGGCGGGGGCCGGGACCGGGGCGGCGGACGCGGTCACCGACGGCGTCGCGGCGACGGCGGGCTCCGTCGCCGCCGTGGCCGGCCCGGCGGACGGGGCCGTCCCCGCGGTCGGCCCGGGCGCCGCCGCGGTGGCCCCCGCGCCGGTCGACGCGTCGTGGTCCCCGTGCCCGCCGTGCTCGACCGAGGACTCCTCCGCACCCTCCTCGATCTGCGTGTCCGTCGGCGCGGACGCGGACGGCGCGGCACCGCCGCCGCCCGTCCCGCCCTCCCCGCCGAAGACCACGTCGGAGCAGGTGTAGAACGCCTCGGGGGAGTCGGACCGCTGCCAGATCGAGTAGATCAGGTGGCGGCCCGACCTCTCCGGCACCGTCCCCTCGAAGACGTAGTCGCCGCCCGACATCCCCGGGTCGGTCACCGTCAGGAACGGCCGCTCCTCCAGGTCCGACCACGTCAGCGGCTTCGACGGGTCGTAGCCGTCCTTCGTCACGTACAGCGCGAACGTGCCCTTGTGCGGCGCCGTCCCCTTGTAGCGGAAGGTGTGCTTCCCGGGGGCCAGCGGCGAGGCCGGCCAGTCCGCCCGGGCCAGGTCCAGGCCGCGGTACTTGTCGTTGCCCGCGCTGCACAGCTTCCCGTCCGGGATCAGCTCCCGGTGCCGGCCGGCCGCGGCCGCGATGTTCACCGCGTTCCAGTCGTAGAACGCCTGCGGCCCGCTCGCCGCCACCGCCGCCCGGCACGCCGCCGAATCCGGCGACTCGGGCCCCTCCGCGTAACAGGCCGCGACCCGGCTCACCGGGTCCGTCATCGAACCGTGCGCGAAGGCGGGCGCGCCGGAGAACCCGGCGAGGACCAGAGCGGTACCGGCGACCGCGGCCGTACGACGAGACGTCATGGGGGGACACTCCTGGGACGAGGGTGGTGTGGGGGGTGTCCCGCACGCTAGCCCCCGCGATCGCCGAACTCGCCCCGGAACAGAGGCGGACGGCGATTCTTAGGACCGCTTTAAGGCCCAGGAAAGAGCCTCCTAAAGAGCCCTCGGAAGAGGCGTCCGAGGAGCCCGTCACCCCGCCGGCCGGTACCGCCGCTCCGGGCGGCCCGTGCCTCCGTAGCGGAGGGTCACCTCGGCGCGGCCCGTGGCGGCGAAGTGCTCCAGATAGCGGCGGGCGCTGACCCGGGAGAGCGAGCCCGCCTCCGCGCACTCCGTCGCCGACAGGCCCTCGGGGTGGGCGCGCAGGATGCCCTCCACCAGCTCCGCCGTGTGCGCCGCGAGGCCCTTGGGGAGTTCGCGGGAGCCGCGCGGACGGGTGCCGAAGATCTGGTCCACGTCCTCCTGGCGGGCCTCGTCCAGGCCGTCGAGGCGGGTGCGCAGGGAGGCCACGTGGCGCAGCTGCTCGTGGAGGGCGGCCTGGTTGAAGGGCTTGATCAGGTAGTGCAGGGCGCCGGCCCGCAGCGCCGCCCGGACCATGCCCGCGTCCCGGGCCGCCGTGATGAAGAGCGCGTCCATCGCGAGACCGGCCCCGCGCAGCTCGCGCAGGACCCCGATGCCGTCCATGTCGGGCAGGAAGATGTCCAGGAGGACCAGGTCGGGACGGAGCCGGTGGGCGGCGCGCAGCGCCTCCGCGCCGGTGTGCGCGACACCGACGACGGAGAAGCCCGGCACGGCCGACACGTAGCGGCTGTGCAGCTTGGCCACCATGAAGTCGTCGTCGACCACCAGCACCTTCGTCACGCCGGACACGCTAGGTCGCGACCACAAGGACCACAACGTCCGTTGGTTGCGGAAGCGCGACAGCTTCCTCACGCGCGGGCAACATGTGGCCCACTTCACTCGTCCCGGGCCCCGCCCGGGAACCCACCCCCAACCACCGAGAGGCGGCCGCGTTGCGTCTTCGCACCCCCTTCGCCCTGCTCGGGGCGGCGCTGCTGGTGCTCGTGGGGCCGCCGCTGCTCACCCCCGGCAGCGGCTCCGACACCGGCACCGACATACCCGGCCTGCGGTTCATGGTCCCCAACACGCCCGGCGGCGGCTACGACATCACCGCCCGCACGGCGGCGAAGAACGCCGAGGAAGCCGGCCTCACCGGCGACATCGAGGTCTTCAACCTGCCCGGCGCGGGCGGCACCGTCGGCCTCACCCGGCTCGTCGGCGAGCGCGGCGACGGCCGCATCGCCATGTCGATGGGGCTCGGCGTCGTCGGCGCCGTCCACACCAACAAGACCCCCAGGACCCTCGCCGACACCACCCCGATCGCCCGGCTCACCGAGGAGCAGGACATCGTCGTGGTCTCCAAGGACTCCCCGTACACCACCCTCCAGGAACTGCTCGCGGACTGGCGGAAGGACCCCGGGAAGCTGCCCGTCGGCGGCGGCTCCTCGCCCGGCGGACCCGACCACCTCGCGCCGATGCTGATGGCCCAGGCCGCCGGCATCCCGCCGAAGGACGTCAACTACATCCCCTTCGACGGCGGCGGCGAACTCCTCGCCTCCATCCTCGGCTCCAAGGTCGCCTTCGGCGTCTCCGGCGTCGGCGAGTACCTCGACCAGATCAAGGCCGGCGAGCTGCGGCTGCTCGCCGTCACCGGCGCCGAGCGGGTCCCCGGCCTCGACGCCCCCACCCTCCGCGAGGCCGGCCTCGACACCGATTTCACCAACTGGCGCGGCATCGTCGCCCCGCCCGGGCTCACCGACGCCGAACGGGACCGGCTCGTCACCCTCGTCACGAAGCTGCACGACTCGCCCCAGTGGCGCGAGTCCCTGCGGACCCACGGCTGGACCGACGCCTTCCTGCCCGGCGAGGAGTTCGGCGCCTTCCTGACCGCGCAGAACACCCGCGTCGACACGGTGCTGAAGGAGCTCGGACTGTGACCACCCCCAAGCCGTCCCGGCTGCGCGACCGTTCCGAACTCGGCGTCAGCGCCCTCCTGCTCCTCCTCGGCGTCCTCGTCCTCACCGACGCCCTCACCCTCGACGTCGACGTCACCGCCCGCGGCCCCGTCGGCCCCGCCACCGTCCCCCTCGTCGTCGGCTGCGGCCTCCTCGTCGTCGCCGTCCTGCTCGCCCTCGACGTGCTGAACGGCGGCCGCGGCGAGGCCGAGGGAGGCGAGGACATCGACCTCGACGCCCCCGCCGACTGGCGCACGGTCCTGCTGCTCGTCGGCGTCTTCCTCGGCTTCGCCGTCCTCATCGGCCCGCTGGGCTTCCCGGTCTCCGGCGCCCTGCTCTTCTGGGGCGCGGCCTACGCCCTCGGCAGCCGCCACCCCGCCCGCGACCCGCTGATCGCGGCCGTCCTCTCCCTCCTCACCTACGGCGTCTTCGACCGCCTGCTGGGCGTTCCGCTGCCCGGCGGGCCGCTGATGGGAGTGCTCTGACCCATGGAATCCCTGACCTCCCTGATGGACGGCTTCGGGACCGCCCTGACCCCGGTCAACCTGCTGTGGGCCGCCGTCGGCGTGCTCCTCGGCACCGCGATCGGCGTGCTGCCCGGCATCGGCCCCGCCATGGCCGTCGCCCTGCTCCTCCCGGTGACCTACGGCCTGGAACCGACCGGCGCGTTCATCATGTTCGCCGGCATCTACTACGGCGCCATGTTCGGCGGCTCCACCACCTCGATCCTGCTCAACACCCCGGGCGAGAGCGCGGCCGTCGTCGCCGCCATGGAAGGCCATCCGATGGCCAAGGCGGGGCGCGGCGCGCAGGCGCTCGCCGCCGCCGCGATCGGCCACTTCACCGGCGGCATGATCGGCACGATCCTGCTGGTCGCCCTCGCCCCGGCGGTCGCCGCCCTCGCCGTCGGCATCGGCGCGCCCGACTACTTCGCCCTGATGGTCCTCGCCTTCATCGCGGTGACCTCGGTCCTCGGCTCCTCCCGGGTCCGCGGGGTCGCCTCGCTGCTGATCGGCCTCACCCTCGGCCTGGTCGGCCTCGACCAGCTCACCGGCCAGCAGCGGCTCACCTTCGGCTCGCTCCAGCTCGCCGACGGCATCGACGTCGTCATCGTCGCGGTCGGCCTCTTCGCCATCGGCGAGGCGCTGTGGGTCGCCGCCCACCTGCGCCGCACCGCCGGCCGGCCGGTCCCGGTGGGCCGCCCGTGGCTGGGCCGCGAGGACGTGAGGCGGACGTGGAAGCCGTGGCTGCGCGGCCCGTTCATCGGCTTCCCGTTCGGCGCGATCCCGGCCGGCGGCGCCGAGATCCCGACCTTCCTGTCGTACGTGACGGAGAAGCGGCTCTCCCGGCACCGGGACCAGTTCGGCAAGGGCGCCATCGAGGGCGTGGCGGGCCCCGAGTCGGCCGCCTCCGCCTCCGCCGCCGGCACCCTCGTCTCCATGCTGACGCTCGGCCTGCCGACGACCGCGGTCGCCGCGGTGATGCTCGCCGCCTTCCAGCAGTACGGCATCCAGCCGGGCCCGCTGCTCTTCGAGCGGGAGCCCGAGCTGGTGTGGGGCCTGATCGCCTCGCTCTTCGTCGGCATGGTCCTGCTGCTCGCGCTCAACCTGCCGCTCGCGCCCGTCTGGGCGAAGCTGCTGCGCATCCCGCGCCCGTACCTCTACGCCGGCATCCTGTTCTTCGCCGCCGTCGGCGCGTACGCGGTCGGCGGCGAGGCCCTCGACCTGGTCGTCCTGCTGGTGGTCGGCCTCCTCGGCCTCGGCATGCGCCGCTACGGCCTGCCGGTGCTGCCGGCGGTCATCGGCGTCATCCTCGGCCCGGCCGCCGAACAGCAGCTCCGCCGCGCCCTCCAGATCAGCGACGGCTCGATCACCGGCCTGGTGAACACCCCGTTCTCGGTGACCGTCTACGCGATCGTGCTGCTCCTGCTGGCGTGGCCGCTGCTGCGGAAGGCGCTGACCCGCCGCCGCAGCGCCGCCTGACCGGCCCGGGGGCGTACGACGGTACGACGATCGGGGTGACGGCCGGCCCAACGCGCCGATGAAGGAGTGAGTTTCGGACAACGGGCGACCGGATCCGGTATCCCTGGCGGGCGAAGTCTCCCCCCACCCCGAAGGGACACCCCCCCATGCGCGTCCGACTCGCGGGGGGCGGCCCCGCCCCCCCACCCCCCCCCCCCCCCCCCCCCCCCCCCCCCCCCCCCCCCGGGGCCCCCCCCCCCGCCCGGGGGGGGGGTGTGGGCCCCCGCCCCCGCCCGGATAGGCGATGTGAGGGCGGG
>NZ_JBHYKM010000100.1:0-31518 GCF_042741435.1 Streptomyces sp. NPDC058955
CCCATGGTGTGGTATAACTAAATTACGTGGGTGTCGTAAAATATCGACAATTCGCGGGTCCGGGGCGCCGGCCCGCCGCCCGCGCCGGGGGGGGGGCCGGCACCGTCCGCACCACCGCACGCATCGACCTGGAAGGACGCCACCCGTGGCCACCTCCGTACGGGCGGAGCGGGGCGGCACCCCGCCGCCCGCCGCACCGCCCTCCCCGCCCTCCCCCCGCGGCCGGCGCCGCCGCTCCGGCCCCGGCGGCTGGCGCAGCACCCTCTACCGCTGGGACGTCAAGGCGATCCCGTACGTCTTCATCGCCCCCTTCTTCCTCACCTTCGCCGCCTTCGGCCTCTTCCCGCTGCTCTACACCGGGTACCTCTCGCTCAACCGGGTCGAGCTCGGCGGCACCGCCGAGTGGAAGGGCCTGGAGAACTACACCGACCTCGCCACCAGCGAGTTCTTCTGGAACGCGCTGCTGAACACCTTCACCATCGGGGTCATCTCCACCGTCCCGCAGCTGCTGATGGCCCTCGGCCTCGCCCACCTGCTGAACTACAAGCTCCGCGGCCGCGGCTTCTTCCGGGTCGCGATCCTCGCCCCGTACGCCACCTCGATCGCGGCGGCGACGCTGGTCTTCGCCCAGCTCTTCAACACCGACTACGGCATGATCAACACCCTCCTCGACTGGGTCGGGATCGGGCCGATCGACTGGAACACGTCCAAGTGGCCGGCGCAGATCGCGATCTCCGTGATCGTCACCTGGCGCTGGACCGGCTACAACGCGCTCATCTACCTCGCCGCCATGCAGGCCGTGCCGCAGGACCTCTACGAGGCCGCCTCGCTGGACGGGGCCTCCCGCTGGCGCCAGTTCCTCAGCGTCACCATCCCCTCCATCCGGCCGACGATCCTCTTCACGATCATCGTCTCCACCATCGGCGCCACCCAGCTCTTCGGCGAGCCGATGCTCTTCGGCGGCAGCGTCGGCATCAGCGGCGGCAGCGGCCACCAGTTCCAGACGCTGAGCCTCCTGATGTACGAAAAGGGCTGGATCACCGGCGCGCTGGGCTCCGCCTCGGCGATCGCCTGGGTCATGCTGGCGCTCCTGCTGCTCATCGGCGGCATCCAGGCGCTCGTCTCCCGCCGCAACCGCAAGAAGCTGGGGGACTGACCATGGCCCGCACCCTCGACACCACCCCGGCCGTCGAGCCGAAGACGCCCGGGGAGCGCCCGGCGCGCCGCCGCTTCCGCCAGACAGCGGGCCGGCAGCACCACGCCGGACCGCTCACCTACGTCCTGCTGGTCGTCGCCACGGTCGTCTCGCTCTTCCCGCTGTACTGGAACGTGGTCGCCGCCTCGCACACCGGCGAGCGGGTGGTCCAGGCCCCCGCGCCGCTGCTGCCCGGCTCCCGTCTCCTCGACAACCTCAGCTTCGCCTGGGACCAGGTCGACATGGGCGAGGCGCTGATCAACACCACGGTCGTGGCGAGCCTGGTGGCCGCGTCCACCGTCCTCTTCTCCACGCTCGCCGGCTTCGCCTTCGCCAAGCTGCCCTTCAAGGGCCGCGGCATGCTGCTCTCGCTGGTGGTCGCCACCATGACGATCCCGCCGCAGCTCAGCGTCATCCCGCTGTACCAGATCATCACCGACCTCGGCTGGTTCGACCAGTTGCAGTCCGTGGTGCTGCCCTCGCTCGTCGCGGCCTTCGGCGTCTTCTTCATGCGCCAGTTCCTGGTCGAGGCGCTGCCCGTCGAACTGGTCGAGGCCGCCCGCATGGACGGGGCGCACAGCCTCCGGATCATCTGGCACGTGGTCTTCCCGGTGGCCCGGCCGGCCATGGCCGTGCTCGGCATGCTCGTCTTCGTGCAGGCGTGGAACGACTTCTTCTGGCCGTTCATCGCGCTCACCCCGGACGGCAACCCCACCCTCCAGGTCGCGCTCGCCGGACTCGGCGCGGGCAACCACACCGTGGACCACGCGATCGTGCTGACCGGCGCGCTGATATCGACCGTGCCGCTGCTGCTGGTCTTCGCCTTCCTGGGCAAGCACATCGTGGGCGGCATCACCGCCGGCGCGGTCAAGAGCTGACCGGCCCCACCCCTCCTCCGTACCGCAACCCCCTCGGCTCCGTCCGGGTCCGCCGCAGTCGCCGGACCCGAACGGGCCGTCCGTAACCCCGCGTTGGGAGCCCTCTCCTATGACCGCGTCCGAAACCCGGCCGCTCATCGCCGTCCGCCAGTTCCCCTCCGACTTCCTCTGGGGCGCGGCCACCGCCGCCTACCAGATCGAGGGGGCGGCCCGCGAGGACGGTCGCACGCCCTCCATCTGGGACACCTTCTCGCACACCCCCGGCAAGGTCTTCGAGGGCCACACCGGCGACGTGGCCGTCGACCACTACCACCGGTTCCGCGACGACGTCGCCCTCATGGCCGAACTCGGCCTGAACGCCTACCGGTTCTCCGTCTCCTGGTCGCGGGTCCAGCCCACCGGCCGGGGCCCCGCCGTCCAGAAGGGCCTGGACTTCTACCGGGCGCTGGTGGACGAGCTGCTCGCCGCCGGCATCGAGCCCGCGCTCACCCTCTACCACTGGGACCTGCCGCAGGAGCTGGAGGACGCGGGCGGCTGGCCCGAGCGCGCCACGGCCGAGCGGTTCGCCGAGTACGCCGGGATCGTCGCGGACGCCGTCGGCGACCGGGTGAAGCGGTGGACGACGCTCAACGAGCCCTGGTGCTCGGCCTTCCTCGGCTACGGCTCCGGGGTGCACGCCCCCGGCCGCACCGACCCGGTCGCCTCGCTGCGCGCCGCCCATCACCTCAACCTGGGCCACGGCCTCGCCGTCCAGGCGCTGCGCGCCGCGCTGCCGACGGACCGTCAGATCGCGGTCTCGCTCAACCTGCACGAGGTGCGGCCGCGCAGCACCTCCGCCGAGGACCGGGAGGCGGCCCGCCGGATCGACGCGGTCGGCAACCGGGTCTGGCTGGGCCCGATGCTGGAGGGCGCCTACCCCGAGGACCTGATCGCCGACACCCGGCACCTCACCGACTGGTCCTTCGTGCGGGACGGCGACACGGCGACGGCGAACCAGCCGCTGGACTTCCTCGCCATCAACTACTACGCGCCCACCCTGGTCGCGCACGTCGCCGAGGGCGAGGAGAAGCCGCAGGACGACGGGCACGGCGACAGCGCCCACTCGCCGTGGCCGGGCGCCGACTCGGTCGCCTTCCACCGGGCGCCCGGCGAGCGGACGGCGATGGGCTGGCCGGTGGACCCGACCGGCCTGTACGACCTGCTGCGCCGGACCTCGGAGGCGTACCCGGGCCTGCCGCTGGCGATCAGCGAGAACGGCGCCGCGTACGAGGACGTGGTCGGCGACGACGGCGGGGTGCACGACCCGGAGCGCACCGCCTATGTGCACGCCCATCTGGCGGAGGTGCACCGGGCGATCGCCGACGGCATCGATGTCCGCGGCTACTACCTGTGGTCGCTGCTCGACAACTTCGAGTGGGCGTACGGCTACGCGAAGCGGTTCGGCATGGTCCGGGTGGACTACGACACCCTGGAGCGGACTCCGAAGAGCAGCGCCCGCTGGTACGCGCGGGTGGCCCGCTCGGGCGAGCTGCACGCGCCCGAAGCGGTCTGATCCAGGACACGAGGAAGGGCCGTGCCGGATCACCGGCACGACCCTCAAGCTTTCTTGACCACCCGTCAGATGTCGACGACCCGGTAGCCGATGACATAGACGCCGCCGGAGCCCTCGACCGTCCGCCACTGGGTCTCGGCGCCGACCTCGCTGCCGGTGACCAGGGTGGCGCCGAGCTTGTCGTCGCCGCCGAAGGTGTCCTTGTCCCACAGGGTCAGGGTGCGGGCCTGCTCCTTGCCGAGGATGAGCGCGGCGTTGCCGTTGCCGTCCGCCATGGAGCGGACGTAGCCGGAGCCCATGGTCTGGTAGCTGATGCCGTTGCCCGGCCAGACCTTGACGGCGTTGCCGTTGGCGTCGGTGATCTTGAGGTACGCCTCGTCGTGGTCGCCCTCGCTGTTCTGCTGGCAGTGGAGCTCGTACAGCTCGATCCGCACGTAGTCGATCGGCTCGGCCTGGGCGGTGCCGGCGAAGGCGGCGATGCTGCCGAGCCCGAGGACGGCGGTGGCGGCGGCGCGTGCGACGCGGTTCCTGCGCATGGTGTGTCTCCCCCGAAGGTGTGCGTTCTTCTCGTTTCTCTTCGTGCCGTTCCCCCGGCACGTCCCTCACTGTGCCGCCTCTCCCCCACCCCGCTCTACGCGCGTTCCGCTCAACGGAACGGCTCCCGCTCCGCCGGCTCCCGGCTCAGGGGGCGAGGGCGGCGGACGGGACGGAGCGGTGCGGCACTCCGCGGGCCAGGGCCCGGCCGAGGGCGGCTCCGGCGCCGGCGACGGCCTCGCCGAGGGCGTCCAGGCGCCGCCCGGCCGGCACCATCGCGGCGAGCGCGGCGACGGTCCGCCCGTCCCGGCCCCGGACGGGGAAGGCGGCGCAGCACACCCCGTCCATCACGTCCTCCCGGTCGAGGATCGGCCCGCCCCTGAGCGGTCCGCGCAGCGCGGCTCCGGCGGCGGTGTCGAGCCGGAACGCGGTGCCGTTCCGCACCGGCACCAGCGGTTCCAGCTCGCCCGGGGCGGAGGCGACGACGAGGGCCCGGTCCTCGCGGAGCACGGCGAGGACGACGCTGGCGCCGGTCGCGGCGCGCAGCCGCTGCACGGGCAGCCGGGCGGCGAGCCGCAGCCCCGGGTGCGGCTCCCACGCCTGCCCGAGGCGGTAGAGCTCCGGTCCGACGCGGTAGCGGGAGCCGCGGCGCTCGACCGCGCCGACGGTGACGAGCTGGTCGAGCAGCCGGTGGGCGCTGCCCTTGGGCACCCCGCAGGCGAGGGCGAGTTCGGTGACGCCGGCCTCGTCGCCGCACCGGCGCAGCGCGTCGAGGAGGGCGAAGGCCCCTTCGAGCACCCCCCGGCCGCGGCCAGGCCGGTCGGCCGTCCCGGTCCGCTCCACGTCGACGGGTCTCGGACGTGTCCCGTGGTCCATGGGTGGCGTTCCCCTTGTCTCTCGGCCCGGCCGGTGTCCCCCGTGGCACGGCTCCGGGCGCCCTCCCACGATGCCGCAGACCCGGACGAATCACCGAAGGGTTGCGCGCCGGTGCGTCGCGGCCGGGGCCGCCGGCCGCGGGTAGGATCACCGGCCGTGACTCCCGTACGACTCCGCCGCCGCGCCGCGCTCGCCGGTACGGCGCTGGCCGCGCTGCTCGTGGCCGCCCCCGCACCCGCCCCCGCCGCCGCTCCCACCGCCGCACCCGCCCCCGCGCCCACCGCGGCACCGGGCGCGGCGCCTGCCGCCACCCTGACGGTGATCGCCCACCGGGGCGCGTCCTCGGCGGCGCCCGAGAACACGCTGGCCGCGGGCGAGGTGGCGCGCCGGGCGGGGGTGGAGTGGATCGAGAACGACGTCCGGCCCAGCCGGGACGGGGTGCCGTACGTGATCCACGACGCGACGGTGGACCGGACGACCGACGGGACGGGCGCGGTACGGGAGCTGACCTCGGCGCGGCTCGACGCGCTGGACGCGGGGTCCTGGTTCGCCCCGTCGTTCGCGGGTGCCCGGGTGCCGACGCTCGCCGCGCAGCTGGCGGACCTGCGGGAGCGGGGCGGCCGGCTGCTCCTGGAGATCAAGGGGCCGCACTCCGAGGCGGAGGTGGCCCGGATCGTCCGGGACGTGCGCGGGCAGCGGATGACGGACCGGGTGCTGGTGCAGAGCTTCGACGCGGTGTCGCTGCAGTACGTCCGGGAGCTGGCGCCGGAGCTGCCGCGGGCGCTGCTGCGCGACCGGCTCGACGCGGATCCGGTCGCGGTCGCCCGTGACCTGGGCCTGGCCTCGTACCACGTGTCGGACAAGGGGCTGGCCGCCCGTCCGGGTGCGGTGGCTGAGCTGCACGCGGCGGGGGTGGCGGTGAACGTGTGGACGGTGGACGCCCCGGCGCGGTGGCGGGCGCTGGCCGAGCTGGGCGTGGACGGGGTGATCACCGACCGGCCCGCGGAGCTGGCGGGCTGGAACGCGGCGCGGTCGGCGGACGGCTGAGGGCCGGGCCCGTCGCGGAGGACGGGCCCGGCCCGGTGACCGGCCGCGCAGGGGATCAGACGCGGTCGGCGGCGATCAGCACGTACTGGAAGGAGCCGTCCTTGTACGACTCGATGAACGCCTCCTCGATGCCGGTGACCAGCGACGAGGTGGCGCGCAGCTCCCAGTAGGGCAGCGTGTCGGGGGTCAGGTCGATCACGGCCTGGGGCACCAGGCGGTTGTCGGCCATCGCCTTCAGGTACTCGCGGCGCGAGTGGATGTTGCACTCGAAGTGGGCGTTGATCTGGGAGACCCACTTGGAGGGCTGGCCGTACTTGGGGTTCCAGCAGCCGGTGATGGTGACGTAGCGGCCGCCGACCTTGAGGAAGCGGGAGTGCTCGGCCATCAGGTCGTCGAGGTCGACGTACATGCTGGACTCGTTGTTCCAGGAGGCGGCGATGGAGCCCTTCTCGAACGGGGTGTCGAGCATGTTGCAGACCTGGGCGCGGACGTGGCCGTCGATCCCCAGCTCGCGGGCGCGCCTGTTGCCGAACTCGGCCTGGGTGGAGGAGAGGGTGACGCCCTCGACCTTGCAGCCGAAGCGCTGGTGGGCCATGACGCTCGATCCGCCGCGGCCGCAGCCGGCGTCGACGAGGGTGTCGGCGGCGGTGATCGGCCCGAGGTGGTCGAGGAGGACCTCGGCCTGGGCGGACTCCAGCCGGTGCAGCTCGGTGATCAGCTTCTTCTCGTACTCGCTGTCCTCGGGGGTGCCGAGGGAGTCGTGGTCGACGGCGCCGATGCCGTAGTGGTGGTGGTAGAGGCCGTCCACGTCACCGAGGCGCAGGTTCACGGGCCGCGCCTCGGCGTTCCAGTAGCGGGCGATGTCGCCCTGGTAGGGCGTCGCCGGGCCGGGGATGGTCGCGGAGGCGTCGGTGGTGGTGAGCTCGGTGGTCACAGGGAAATCCATTTCTCGCCGGTAGGTGATTACCAGAAGTCGGGCAGGCTGTAGCGGAACGTGTTGGTCTGGTGCCAGTAGTGGTTGCCGTCGACCCAGGTGGCGACGCCCTTGAGGAAGCGCAGCACGGTGGGGACGGCGAAGGTGGCGGCCACTTCGGCGGCGGCGGCCTCGAAGGCGTGCATGAGGTCGTTGTGGACCTCGATCGCCTTGAGGTACGCGTCGCGTTCGGAGAGCTTCTCGCGCTCGGCGAGCACCACCGGAAGGTTGAGGTGGACGCCGGGGCTGGAGAGTTCCTTGGTGTAGGAGTACAGGTCGTTGACGATGGTCGTCGCGTTGCCCGCGAGGGCGATGACCCGCTGCATCTCCGGCCTGGCGTGCAGGTCCGCCGGCAGTTCGTAGCCGCCGACGGAGTCGGTGATGGTGGGGCAGGGGCGGAAGTTGTTGAACTGGCGCATGGCCAGGTACTCCCACACCTCGGGGATGTGGTCGGTCTCGGCCCAGGCCGCTTCGGCGAGGTAGCCCATGTGGAGGCGGGCCATGTCGTGCCGGAAGCGGTCGGACTGGGAGGGCGAGGCGGCCGCGGTGAAGTACTCCATGGCGGAGCGGTAGGCGCGGCGGGGGGCGTCCGAGCCGAGCGATTCCGCCCACGCCGGGGCGTACTCGGCGGTGGTGTGGACGGGGTCGAGCGCGGTGTGCGCCATCAGGAGGCGCCCGCCGAGGCCGATGGGCGAGCCGCCGTGGTCCTCGCAGTAGCAGTCGTCGACGGCGTTCTCCGCGACCATGAGCCGGGTGGCGAGCATGACGTGGTCGACGGTCGGGGCGTCGGGGTGGCAGGCCACCATGTAGCGCCCGACGGAGAAGCCGTCGAACTGGCCCTCCCACTCCTCCGGGTAGAGCTGGACCTCGTCGACGGCCCAGTCCTTGATCCGGCGGCTGACCTCGTCCACCCGGGCGGGGTCGGGGTCCGGGACGGGATGGAAGTAGAGGCCGGGGATGGGCCGGCCCTCCGCCGCGGGGGCGGCGGCCGGGGCCGGCGGCCCGTCCGGCACCGGGGGCGGTGCCGGACGGGTGAACGAGACGCTGGACGTGCCGAGTCCGCTGGGTCCGCCGGGGATCCAGCGGGGCGCGGCCTCCGGCGCGGGCGCCTCGGCGGCCGGGCCGGCGAGGGCCTGGGCGAGGACGTCGGCCCCGAGGCGGGCCGCCGCCGCGGGCAGGTGTGCCGGCAGGGGGGAGAGCCCGGGGTCGGGCATCCGTAGCTCCTTGCGGGGTGGGGTGGTCCGTCCCGGAGCCGGGACGGACGGGGCCGTCAGTCGCGGCGGCGGGCGATCTGCACGTTCTCCATCACGCCGAGGGCGTCGGGGACGAGGACGGCGGCGGAGTAGTAGGTGGTGACCAGGTACGACATGATCGCCTGCTCGCTGATGCCCATGAAGCGGACGGAGAGGCCGGGCTCGAACTCCTCCGGGATGCCGGTCTGGCGGAGGCCGATGACGCCCTGGTTCTCCTCGCCGGTACGCATGGCGATGATGGAGCTGGTCTGCTCCTTGGTGATCGGGATCTTGTTGCAGGGGAGGATCGGGACGCCGCGCCAGGCGGGGACGGACTGGCCGCCGAGGTCGACGTGGTCCGGGTAGAGGCCGCGGGCGTTGAACTCGCGCCCGATGGCGGCGATGGTGCGCGGGTGGGCGAGGAAGAGCTTGGTGCCCCGGCGGCGGCTGAGCAGCTCGTCCATGTCGTCCGGGGTGGGCGGGCCGGAGTGGGTCTGGATGCGCTGCTTGAAGTCGGCGTTGTGCAGGAGGCCGAACTCGCGGTTGTTGACGAGCTCGTGCTCCTGGCGCTCGCGCAGGGCCTCGATGGTCAGGCGGAGCTGCTCCTCCGTCTGGTTGTGCGGGCCGTTGTAGAGGTCGGCGACGCGGGTGTGGATCTTGAGGACGGTCTGCGCGACGGAGAGCTCGTACTCGCGCGGCTTGAGCTCGTAGTCCACGAAGGCGCCGGGGAGCACGGCCTCGCCGACGTGGCCGGCGGACATGGCGATCTCGGCCTCGCCGTGCTTGTTCTGCGCCTGCTCGGGGAGGGTGCTGAACTCCTCGATGTGGGCCTGGAGCGACGGGGAGTTGGCCATCACCGCGGCGAAGTCGGCGCGGGAGAGGGTGAGCAGGGTGCCGGAGGTCTCGGCGGTGGCCGTGTAGTCCCAGGTGGCGTCGGCGTCGAGGAGCGCGTTCTCGCCGAAGCGGTCGCCGTCGCCGAGCACGGCCACGGCGATGTCGTCGCCGTAGGCGCCCTCGGAGGTCTGGCTGATGCGGCCGTGTGCGAGGAGGTGGATCTCGCCGGCCGGGTTGCCCCGGGTGACGATGATGTCGCCGGCGGAGAAGTCGCGCTGGGTGCAGCGGTCGGCGAGCGCGGTGAGCACGTCGATGTCGTCGAAGCCGCGGAGCAGGGCGAGTTCGCCGAGCTCGCGGGGGATGACGCGGACGGTGGCGCCGTCCTGGACGAACTCCACCCGGCCGTCGCCGACGGTGTAGCTGAGCCGGCGGTTGACCCGGTAGGCGCCGCCCTTGGTCTCCACCCAGGGGAGCATCCGCAGCAGCCAGCGGGAGGTGATCTCCTGCATCTGCGGGGCGGACTTGGTGGTGCTGGCGAGGTTCCGCGCGGCGTCGGTGCTGAGGGACTGCTGCGGCGGTGCCGCCTGGGCTTCCGGGCTGGTGTCGACGGTCATCGGACCGGGGCTCCTTAGCGAGGGTGGTGACCGGGCACGGCGACACGCCGGACCCGTCGAGGAGGGGAATGGAGGGAGGGCGCCTGGCCATCCGTCCAGACCCGGGGAACAGTAACGGCCCGTCAGCACGGCGTGCCCGGTGAGACGAGGGGCATTACCTCGATGCAGTGATCTTGTTCCGGGGCTGGTTTACCGGCTTCCGCGTCGGCTTTCCGCCACGGTTCCGGGAGGCCGGGCGGCATGTGGGCCGGTGGGGGTCGCGGGCCGGGCCGGCGCCCCGATCGGACGGCATGCATTCCGGCCACGTCGTCCCCGGCATCGCGTACTTGACAACCCGCCCCCGCCGTCACACAAGTCAACCGGAGGCGTCAACGCGGCCCCGGGCGGGTTCCCGGGGATCTTCCGGGGTCCGCCCGGCTGTCGCCCCGATGCCCTCCAACTGCCAGGCACTGCAAGGGAGTTCGTGGGATCATGCTGCTCTCAGGACGAGGGTGGTTCCCGGGAGTACGGGGGGTACGCATGGGGACGCGGCATGGTCGCGGGTCGGGGCGGGGCGGCGCGCGGCGGGCATCGTGGTGAGCGGGGCTCCGCACCCGTACGCGGAGGGGGCGCCCGACCGGCGGTACGCGAACGCGGATCTGCTGCCGACCGAGACCGGTGAGTTCCGCTGGCGCTGGTGGGACTTCGCGGCCATCTGGGTCTGCGTGTCCTGGAGCCTGGCCTATCTGATGCTCTCCGGGATGCCGGGGCAGGACCGGTTCACCTGGCCGCAGACCCTGCTGATCTGCGGGATCGCCCAGGTCGTCGTGCTGCTGCCGTCGTTCCTGGTGGAGCACGCCGGGGACCGTTACGGGGTGCCGTTCGCCGTCTTCGCGCGCAGCGCGTTCGGGGTGCGGGGGGCCGCGCTGCCGGCGTTGCTGCGGTTCGTCTCGGCGTGCGTCTTCTTCGGCTTCCAGGCCGATCTCGGCGTCCAGGGCATCGAACTGCTGACCGGGGGGCTGGGCAGCTCCGACCGCGACAGCTTCTTCAGCCCCGCCTATCTGGTCTTCCTCGCCCTCCAGTTGTGGATCATCACGAAGGGTCCGAACGGGCTGCGCAGGTTCGCGGACCTCGCCGCGCCGGTGCTCATCGCGGGGCTGCTCGTGGCGTTCCTCTGGGCGTCCGCGCACGGGGAGGGGCCGGTGCTGCCCGAGCCGGCGCGGCCCATCGGCTGGGGCGCGGACTTCTGGCTGGAGGCCGCCCCGGCGCTGGCCTCCGCGACGGCGCTGTTCGCGGCGGTCGGGCTGACCGTGCCCGATCTGGTGCACCTGGGCTCGTCCGGGCGGCGCGCGGAGGGCTCCGGGTCGCGCCTGGGCGTGGGGCTGCTGCTCCCCGTCCTGATGACGGGGATCCTGCTGTACACGATGGCGCTGATGTCGATGTCCGGGTACGGGAAGGAGGGCTACTCCGGTTCGCTCACCGTGCACGCGCTGTCCGACATGCCGGGCGGCAGCGTCGTCGCCGCGGCGATGCTGATCGTCGCGACGCTCTGCGGCAACCTCGGGCTCAACCTGGTCTCGGCGGGGTACGACCTGTCGAGCACGGCCCCGTCCGTGCTCGGTTTCCGGGGCGCGGCGGTGCTCGCGGCCCTCGCGGGCACGGCGGTCGCGTGGTGGGCGCGCAGCAGCAGCGACTACGAGGTGCTGTCCTGGGCGACCCTGGCCGAGGGCTTCTTCGGCACCGTGTCCGGCATCCTCGTCGTGGAGTACTGGATCGTGCGCCGGACGCGGCTGCGGCCGGCCGATCTGTACCGGGCCGGGGGCCCGTACTGGTACACGGGCGGCTGGAACTGGCGGGCCGTCGTGGCGTTCCTGGCGGGCGGGGTGCTGGCCGTGGGCGGTTCGTCGGAGGGCGCCGGAGCGGGGGCGGACGGCCCGCTGCTTCCGTTCCTGTCGTCGCTGGACGACTTCGGCTGGCTCGTGGGGCTGGTCGTCGCCGGCGGGCTGTACGCGCTGCTGACGCTGCGGACGCGGGCCGCGCGGGCGGGTGACTGACCGGGCCCGGATGGGCAGGTGCACAGTCCGGGCGGCGCAGGACTGGGCCCGCGCGCACAGACACGCGGGTCGGAGCGCTCCACGATGTCCCTGGCCGCGGTCGCGAGGACGCGCGACCGTACGGAACCACAAGAGGAGTTCCCATGCCAGGGAGAACGAGGCGCCGTCTGTGGGGCGGTCTGCTGCTCGCCGTGCTGCTGGCGCTCGGCACCGTCCCCGCCGCCACGGCGGAGACCGCGCCGACGGCGGCCGGCGGCCTGCCGTCGGTGGGCACCGCCTGGGACCGGCCGGGTCCGTACGAGGTGGAGGTCGACATCGAGGTCGTGCACACCTTCTACCGCCCGAAGGACCCGGGAGCGTCGGGTGAGAGGCACCCGGTGGTGATCTGGGGGAACGGTACGGGGGCCGTGCCCGGGATCTACGGTTCGCTGCTGCGGCACTGGGCGAGCCACGGCTTCATCGTCGCCGCCGCCAACACGCCCACCTCCAACTTCGCGCTCAGCATGCGGGCCGGGATCGACGTCCTGGAGCGGCGGAACGCCGATCCGGGCAGCGTGTACTTCGGCGCGGTGGACCTGGAGCACATCGGTTCGGCGGGGCACTCGCAGGGCGGGGCCGCGGCGGTGAACGCGGCGGTCGACGCGCGCGTGGACACGGCGGTGCCGATCCAGCCGGGGCCGCTGACCGACCCGGACCTCACGGACGTCCCCCTCTTCTACCTGGCCGGGCAGAACGACCTGACGGTCTGGCCGGCGCTGGTGAAGGCGCTGTACCGGGACTCGGACCATCTGCCGGCGGTGTACGGGGAGGTGCGCGGCGCCGGTCATCTGTCGTCGATCGGCGACGGCGGGGCCTTCCGGGGCCCGACGACCGCGTGGCTGCGGTTCTGGCTGATGGGCGACGAGAACGCGCGCGGGTTCTTCTTCGGCCCGGGCTGCGGTTACTGCGCCGACGACGACCTGTGGTCCGGGTGGGAGCGCAACGCGCGGGCGCTGCAGATCCCGGGCCCCGGCGGCGTCTGAGTCCGGCGGCGTCCGAGTCGAGCCCCAGGTGAGGATACCCCTGGGGGTGTCGAATCCGGGCATGTGAACCCTTGCCTCCCGGCGGGCGGCGGGGGTGTACATGAACCGAAGACGATACCCCCTAGGGGTATCGGAGTCACGTCGAGATCTCCACCGGCCTCGTCACCGTCAACAGCTCCGCGCCGCTCGACGACGCGGAGGCCGCCGACGACCGGGCGCTGCGCCGCCACCCGGACACGGTCCTCGCCACCGCGATGTACGAACTGGCGGCCGGGCGGGCGCCGAAGGGGGCCTTCGGCGCGGCCGGCCCGTCCCCGGCGGTGCTGCGGATGAAGCGGATCCTGGGGCCCCGGCCGGCCCGCACCCGGCGCTGCGCGGCTCGCCGGCGTCGGCGGCCGTCACCGGCCCCTTCCTCCCGCTGCTCGTGGCCTGTCCGCCGGGGGTCCGACGCAGCGCGTCCGAAACACCTGTGCACGTCGGACGGGGTGGCTCGTTGGACCGGGCGAACCCCTCGCTCCCCGTCTCCCGGAGGCCGACATGCACCCCCTGCCCGTGGACGAGTTCGTCGCGACGCTGCCGAAGGCGACCCTGTTCGGCGCCGTGTACTTCACCGACCTGGACGAGCGGCCCGTGCAGCTCCACGCCGTCTACAGCCCCGAACACCCCTGGCAGCTGCCGGGCGGGACGGCCGAGGCCGGCGAGCGCCCGTGGCAGACCGCCGTACGGGAGACCGAGGAGGAGACCGGACTCGTGGTGCCCGGGCCCCCGCGCCTGCTCGCCGCCGTGTTCGGCCTGCCGGGGGCGGCGTGGCCGCTGGCGAGCGCCGGGTACGTCTTCGACGGCGGGCGGCTCACCGACCGGCAGATCGCGGACCTCGTCCTCGACCCGGCGGAGCACGACGAGGTCCGCGTCCTGCCGCTCCAGGACTGGCGGGCCCTGATGCCCCCGCGGGACTTCGCGCGCCTCGCCGCCTTCGCGGAGGCCCGCCGGACGGGGACGGCCGCGTACGTCGGCACCTGGGACTGGGACGAGTCGCCGTCGGACGCCCGCTGACCCCACCTACGCGGCGCGCCGGAGGGTGCGGATCGCGGGGACGGCGAGGAGGGCGGCGCTCGCCGCCACGCAGGTGGCCGCCGACAGCAGCAGGAAGTGGTGCGGGGTGGTCACGCCGGTGGCGGGCCCGGCGAGGATCTGGCCGGCGGAGATGCCGGAGACCGAGCCGGCCAGCTCGTAGGCGCTGACGCGGTTGAGGACCTCGGGCGGGGTGTGGGTCTGCACGCTGGTCGCCCACATCACCGACCAGAAGGCGAGGGCCGCGCCGGCCGTGGCGTGGGCGGTCAGGAGCAGCGGCAGGCCGGCGTCGAGGGCCACGGAGAGCGGCAGCGCGGTGTAGAGGAGCATCGCGGCGGCGCCGGCGGCCAGGGGGCGGGCGGGGCGGGTCCGCAGGGCCACCAGTCCGCCGAGCACCGTCCCCACGCCCAGGAAGGAGACCGCGAGGCCGTACGCGTCCGGGCCGAGGCGGGCGCCGACCAGGGCGGAGGCGAGCGGGACCAGGGGGCCGAAGACGAGCACGCCGTGGACGACCCAGATCAGGATCACCGCCCACATCCACGTCCGGGAGCGGAACTCCCGCCAGCCCCGGCGCAGGTCGCGGCGGAGCGAACTCCCCGTGCGGGGAGCGGAGTCGGGGGACGCGGGGGCGAGCCGGAGGAGGGCGAGGCAGAGGGCGCTGACGAGGAAGGTGGCGGCGTCGAGGGCGTACACGGTGCCGGCGTCGGTCAGGGCGATCAGGAGGCCCGCGCAGGCCGGGCCGAGCAGGTGGGCGAGGGCGTCGGCCACCTTGAGGGTCGCGTTGGCCCGGTGCGGGTCGCGGGCGACGAGCGGGACCATCCCGTTCACCCCCGGCAGGAACATCGCGACGGCCGCGCCGGCCACCGCCGACATCGACACCAGGAGCCAGAACGGCGGGCTGCCGGCGAAGAACGCCACGGCCAGCACGCCCTGGGTCGCCACCCGGACGAGATCGGCGCCGACCATCATCCGGCGGGCGCCGAACCGGTCGGCGAGGACGCCGCCGAAGAGGACCAGCAGGACGAAGGTGCCGGTCCAGACTCCGAGGACGAGGCCGACGCCGGTCACGCCGTACAGCGCGCCGACGGCCAGCGCGGCGGCCACGGGCATCATCGCGTCGCCGAGGAGGGAGACCGCGCGTGCGGTGAAGTAGAGCGTGAACCGCCGGTCCCACAAGGGTGGTCGGCGGTCGGACGGAAGGGAGGGGACGGTCGGCGCCGGTGCGTCGGGGTGCTGGGTGGTCACCCTCCGATGCTGGACCGGCCCCCACGACCGCCCCAGTGTCCCGAACGACACGATGGGGTACTTTCGCGCCATGGCCCTCCTCCCCCGGACCGAACTCCCCGCCCCGCACCGGGTCGTGGCGCTGCTCCAGCCGCCCCAGCCGGCCTTCCCGCTGGCCTGCGCGTCCGGGGTGTTCGGCGACCACGGGCCCGCGGTCCCGGCGCGGTACGCGTTCGAGGTCTGCGCCGAGCGGCCCGGGCCGGTCGCGACCGACTCCGGCTACGCGATGCTGGTCACCGCGGGCCTGGAGGCGCTGGAGCGCGCGGACACGGTGCTCGTGCCCGGCTGGGGGCCGCCGGCCGGGGGCGAGGTGTCGCCGGACGTGGTGGCGGCGGTGCGGCGGGCGCACGCGCGCGGGGCGCGGGTCGTCGGCCTCTGCGCTGGCGCGTTCGTGCTCGCCGCCGCCGGACTCCTGGACGGGCGGCGGGCCGCCACGCACTGGTCCCGCGCCGCCGAACTGGCCTCCCGTTTCCCCCGGGTCCGGGTGGACCCGGCGGTGCTGTACGTGGACCACGGCTCCGTCGCCACCAGCGCGGGCGCGGCGGCGGGCGTGGACCTGTGCCTGCATCTGGTGAGCGCCGACCAGGGCGCCGCGTACGCGACGCGGATCGCCCGGCGGATGGTCATGCCGCCGCACCGCGAGGGCTGCCAGCTGCAGTACGCGGAGCTGCCGGCCGCCGGTCCGGCCGCGGACTCGCTGGCGCCGCTGCTCGACTGGCTGGGCGAGCGCCTCGACGAGCCGGTCTCCGTCGCCGACATGGCGGCCCGGGCGCGGGTGTCGCCCCGGACGCTGACCCGGCGGTTCACCGAGCAGCTGGGCATCAGCCCGGGGCGGTGGCTGCTCGACCGGCGGATCGACGCGACCCGGGCGCTGCTGGAGGAGACGGACCTGCCCGTGGAGACGATCGCCCACCGGGTCGGGCTCTCCTCGGCCGTGAACCTGCGCCGGCGCTTCCACGAGGCCCTGCGCACCACCCCCGCCGCCTACCGGCGCGCCTTCCGGGCGGCGAAGGCGGGCGCGGCGGGGTGAGGGCGGCGCCCGTCACGGACGGTGGGCGTCCTCCGCCGCGCGCAGGGCCCGCAGCAGTTCCCTGAGCTGCGGGGTGGGCGGTCCCGGGGGGACGGCGAGGGAGGTGGTGACCGCCGGGCCGGCCAGCGGGCGGACGGCGACCCGGGGCGGCGCCGGGAGGCCGCGTACGTCGTAGAAGACGGTCCAGGACGGCTCGCGGTCGGTGCCGATGGCGGTGAGGGTCTCGCGCAGGCCGGTGAACGGCGGGCCGGCGGGGGCGCGGACGGCGGAGGTCACCAGGTCGTGGAAGGGCGGGTTCTCGCCGCGCGGGGCCAGCCGCAGCGGCAGCCCGGCCAACTGGGCGATGTCCAGGGACGGTTGGGCGGCGAGCGGATGGTCCTGGGGCAGGGCGGCGTACAGCGGGTCCGTCCACAGCGGCAGCAGGGCGAGGCCCGGGGCCGTGTCCACCGCGCGCACCAGGGCCGCGTCGAGTTCCCCGGCGCGGACGGCCGCGAGCCGTTCGGTCACCGGGAGGCTCCGCAGCGCGACCCGCAGTCCGGGGGCGCCGGCGGTGAGGTCGGCGAGGACCCGGTCCAGCCGGTCGCCGGGGCCGTGGACGCCGCCGAGCCGCAGCACGCCGTCGTCCCCGGCGGTGATGTCGGCGGCCACCCTGGCGGCCCGGCCGGCCGCCGCGAGGACCGCCCGCGCCTCGGGGAGCAGCCGCTCCCCCGCGCCGGAGAGCCGCACCCGGCGGGTGGTCCGCTCGAAGAGCCGGGTGCCCCACTCCTCCTCGAGGCGTGCCACCTGCCGGCTGACGGCGGACTGGACGACGCCCAGCCGGGCGGCCGCCCGGCCGAAGCCGCCCTCCTCGGCCACGGCCACGAACGTCCGCAGCTCCCGCAGTTCCATCCCGGCTCCCTCCCGCGCCCCGGGTGATCGATCTCGGATCGCGATCACCGCCATGCACAACGCGCTGTGGTTCCCGGCTGCTTCCCGCGCTCGAATGGGAGGACCGGAGGAACGACCAGAGGAGTGGCGGGCGATGGAGAAGCAGGTGCGGGAGCAGCGGGCGTTCGAGGAGCGGGCGACGGCTGTGGTGGTGCGGGCGGAGGAGGCCGAGCGGGTGCCGCTGCCGCACGGCGGGGCGTTCGTGCTGCTCGCGGACGGCGGGGACACGGGAGGGGCGCTGGGCGCGAACCGGCTGCTGCTCGGGCAGGGCGCGGACGGGGCGAGGCCGCATCTGCACGCCCGCTCGACCGAGTTGTTCCACGTCCTGGGCGGGACCATGTGGTTCACCCTGGACGGCCGCACCACGCGCGTCGGCGCGGGCGGACTGGTCGTCGTGCCGCCGGGGGTGCCGCACTCCTTCGGTGCCGTGCGGGGCTCGACGGCGGACGTGCTGGCGGTCCTGACGCCCGGGGTCGACCGGTTCGGCTACTTCCGTACGCTCGGCCGCGTCCAGTCCGGGCAGGAGCCGTTCACGGTGCTCCTGCCCGAACAGGACCGGTACGACGTGCACTTCGTCGAGGCGCCGGGCACGGCGGCGGACTAGCGAGGCGCGCCCGTGCCGGAGCGGACGTCGAGCGCCAGGGTCGTACCGCCGCGGGTCAGGACGAGGTAGCGGGGTTCGAAGCGCTGCGACACGGCGAAGCACAGGCGTCCGGTGGTCTCCCCGCGGGCGAACGAGCCGTCGGAGGCGCCCGGTTCGTCGCCGCACCGGGACCCGAGGAGCAGCTGGGCCTCGCCCGGTCCCTCCCCGATCAGCTTCACCGGCACCCAGGGGACGGCGGCGGGGGTCGGGTTGCGTCCGGCGAAGGGGACGGCGACGATCCGGACCCGGGTGTCGTCGCCGGTGGCCGGGCCGACGTTCGCGGCGGCCCCCCGGGCGGTGACGAAGAGGTCGTCGAGCTTCGCCTCCTGCCCGACGGGGACCACCTGCTTCGGGAAGGACTCCTCGTCGCGGTAGATGCCCATGCCGTCGGCCACGTGCCGGCTGTCCCCGCGGGTCTCGCCGTCGAGCAGGGCGTGGCCGGCCAGGAAAAGGGCGGCGGCGGCGAGCGTCGCCGTGACGAGCCGCGGCGCGAAGGGCAGCACCGCCGACGCGGCCCGCAGGAGCGGGCGGACCCGCCAGAGCACGACGGCGGCGAAGAGGCCGACGAGGACGACGGCGAGGACGGCCCACGGGTGGTGGTGGAACTGGGTGTCGCCGTCCCAGTGCCGTACGGAGAGCGGCCGGCCGGTGGCGCGGGAGAGCGTCACGATCACCGGCTCGCCGAGGGACAGGTGGGCCAGCCGCTCCTGGCCGTCGGCCAGGGCGATGACGCGGCCGTCGGTGGTCATGGCCTCCAGCGCGTAGCCGAACCGCTCGTGCCCGTCCGTCGTGTCGGGGTCGTCCACCTGCATGATGACGGCGTGGTGCCGCTCCACCGGCGCCACGGCCTCCACCGTCCACACGCCGAGGAACGCGACCGCGGCCCCGGCGAGGACCAGCAGGCCCACGCTCAGCCAGCCGAAGACGGTGGTCCGCTCCTTGCGCAGGGCCTGCTCGGCCCTCTCATCCTTGTCGGCCATGCCCGTCACCCTAGGCGGGGGCGGTGAACTCCCTCATGAGTACGGATACTCACCGCTCCCGGGTGCCGCGCGGCCGGCGCCGTCACGAGCGGGTCCTGGATGCCGGAGCGGGGGCCTCCGGCGAGCGAACCGGCGGGCGGGTGGGGCGGGTTGGGGTCGAGCCGGCTGGTGGCCCTCGGGGGCGTACGGCATGCCGCAGGGGTGCGCCGTGAGGGTGGCGAGGCAGCGGTCGGCCCCGGCCCGGGCGGGGCCGGCCTCCCGCGGCTCGGATACGGCCAATCGGAGAGCGCCCCTCCGATCACCCGGGCGCCGACGCCCCGAAAGCGCCCCGCACCTGGGCTTCGGGGGTGTCGGCGGGCGTCGCGGTCGCACAGGCATCGCAGGGGTGTCACACGCCCGTCACACCCCCGTCGTCGCCCCATCGCACGCGCGCCCGCCGGCGTGGCCGGAACGCATGCGCCGCAACCCGCCTCTCCCCCACCGCCGTTGATCACGCCCCGATGACCTCGCCATACTGCGGTCGCCGGCCCCGGGCGCCGCTCGCGCCACGGCCGGAAATCGACCACTCACCTCGTATCCGAAGCTCCTGGGGGAGACTTGCGCGCACCCGCGCGGACAGCACGCGCCTTCACGATCGCGGCGGCCACCTCGGTGGCCCTCGTGGCGGGCATGACCGGCCCGGCCACGGCGATCACCCGCACCACCCCGCACGACACCACCCGCACCTCCGCACCCGACCGCGCCACCCCGTCACGGATCGGCGGCGACCAGCGCGTCCCGCTCGTCACCGGCGACCGCGTGGTGGTGGACGCCGAGGGCCGGATGGTGCGGTTCGAGGCCGCCCCCGGCCGCGAACGCATACCCGTCGAGGTGCGGCGCACCGGCGACCGCACCCTGGTGGTGCCCGCCGACGCCCGGCGCCTGATCGCCGACGGCCGGCTCGACCAGCGGCTCTTCGACCTCTCCGTGCTCACCGACCCCCGGCTGCGCGCGAGCCACCGCTCCGGGCTCAAGCTGATCGTCCGGTACGAGGGCGGTGCGGGCACCGCCCGGGCGCAGGTCCGCGCGGCCGGGGACACCGAGCTGCGGCGCACCTTCCCGACCCTCGGCGCCGACGCCCTGCTCGCCTCCCAGGACGACCTGGCCCGGGTGTGGGAGGCGCTGACCGACCGGCGGGCCGACGGCGCGCGGGCCACCGCCGCCGGCATCGGCACCGTGTGGCTGGACGGGGTGCGGGGCGCGAGCCTCGACCGCGGCGTCCGGCAGATCGGCGCCGACCGCGCCTGGGAGTCCGGCTACGACGGCACCGGGGTGCGGATCGCCGTCCTCGACACCGGCGTCGACCGGACCCACGAGGACCTCCGGTCCCGGATCGTCGGCGAGAAGAACTTCTCCGCCTCCCCCGACGCGGTGGACCGTGTCGGGCACGGCACCCACGTCGCCTCCATCGCCGCCGGCACCGGCGCCCGGTCGGCCGGCCGGTACAAGGGCGTCGCCCCCGGCGCCGAGGTGATCAGCGGGAAGGTCCTCGACGACGAGGGGTACGGCGACGACTCCGCCGTCCTCGCGGGCATGGAGTGGGCGGCCGCCGAGGGCGCCGACGTCGTCAACCTCAGCCTGGGCGGCCCGGACAGCCCCGGGGTCGACCCGCTGGAGGCGGCGATCGACCGGCTCTCCGCCGAGAAGGGCATCCTGTTCGCCGTCGCGGCCGGCAACGACGGCGAGTCCGGACCGTCGTCGCTGGGTTCGCCCGGCACCGCGGACGCGGCGCTGACCATCGGCGCCGTCGACCACGAGGACCGGCTCGCGCCCTTCTCCGGCACCGGCCCGCGCCTCGGCGACGGGGCCGTGAAGCCGGACGTGACCGCGCCCGGTGTCGCCGTCACGGCGGCCGCCGCGCCCGGCAGCGCCCTCGACGTCCGACCCGGCACCCCGCACCCCGCACCCGGCTACCTCCGGCTCGACGGCACCTCGATGGCGACCCCGCACGTCGCGGGCGCCGCCGCGCTCCTGAAGCAGCGGCACCCCGACTGGACGGGCGCCGAGCTCAAGGCCGCGCTGGCCGGGTCCGCGAAGGGCGGCGACGGCCTCACCGCCGTCCAGCAGGGCACCGGCCGGATCCAGGTCGACCGGGCGCTCACCGGCACCGTGGTCCCCGAGCCGGTGTCGCTGAACTTCGGCACCGCCCGGTGGCCGCACGCCGACGACCGGCCGGTGACCCGGAAGGTGGTCTACCGCAACCTCGGGACGGCCGACGTCACCCTCGACCTGTCGGTGTCGGGCCTCGACCCGGCGGGCAAGGCCGCCCCCGACGGCTTCTTCACGCTCGGCGCGCCCCGGGTGACCGTCCCCGCGGGCGGCACGGCGGCGGTCGACCTGGTCGCCGACACCCGGCTCGGCGCGGCCGACGGCAGCTACTCGGGGTACGTCACCGCCACCGGCGCCGGGCAGTCCGTCCGCACCGCCGCGGTGGCCGTGCGGGAGGCGGAGTCGTACGACCTCACCGTCCGCACGCTCGGCCGCGACGGCGCCGACGCCCGGGACTTCACCAACACCCTGACGGGCGTCGCCGGTCCGGCGGCCGGTTTCCAGGCCCGGATCGACAGCGAGCCCGGCAGCCACACGCTGCGGGTGCCCAAGGGCGCGTACACGCTCGACACCGCCGTCTACCAGGACCCCTCGGACTACGCCAAGGGCACCGACTGGATCGCCCAGCCGAAGCTGGACGTCTCCGGCGACACCACGGTCACCGTCGACGCGCGCACCACCGCGCCCGTGGAGCTGACCGTGCCGGGGATCGACCGGGCGGACTACGCGGGCGCGTACTACGAGCGGGACACCGAGATCGGCCGGGTCGGCAGCGGCTGGGTCCTGCGCGGCTTCACCGGCTTCCGCACCGCCCACCGGGGCCCGGCCGTCACCGACGGCACGCTGCTCCAGACCTGGGACGCGCACTTCCTCAAGGACGCCGGCAGCCAGTACGCGGTGGCCTACGGCGGGAAGACCGACACCCTCGCCACCGGCTACACCCGGCACGCCGAGGCGGACGGCTTCGCCACGCTGAAGGTCGGCCTGGGGGCCTCCGCCCCGGGCAAGTCCGCGCTCGCCTCCCCCTACGCGTACCTGCCCGGAGCGCCGCAGGGCAACGGCTTCTCCGCGCCGCAGCCGGCGCCGGGAACCCGCACCTTCCACGTCTCGACCGCCGACGGCGTCCGGTGGCTGACCCGGTTCAACCAGCTGGGCGCGCCCGACGAGTGGGGCTACCCGGCCTTCGAGGGCAGTTACGAGATGACCGCGCCGCGGCGGTACGAGGCCGGGCGGACGTACCGGGAGCGGTTCAACACCGGCGTGTTCGGCCCGCTCCTCGGCGAGGGCACGGGCGTCTTCCGCACGGCTCCCGATCCCGCGACGGGCGAGCAGCACCTCGTCGGGGCGGTCCCGCTGCTGGCCGACGGCCGGGGGCACGTGGGCTCGACGCCGTACTCCTCCGCCACGACGACGCTGTACCGCGACGGCGTCCGGGTCGCGGCGAACGACGATCCGCTGAGCGGCGCGGAGCCCTTCGCGGTCGACGCCGCCGAGGCCGAGTACCGGCTGGTGACGTCGGCGGAGCGGGCGGCGGCGGTCGCCGGGGCGTCCACCCGGATCGACACCTCGTTCACGTTCCGGTCGAAGGAGGTCGCGGCCACCACGGCGCTGCCGGTGTCCACGGTCCGCTTCGCGGCCCCGGTGGACCTCTCCTCGCGGGCCCCGGAGCGGGCCTGGGCGACGGTCCCGGTGACCGTGCAGGGCGCGGCGGCGGGTGGGAACCTCGCGTCCCTGACGGTGAAGGTCAGTTACGACGGGGGGACGACCTGGCAGGCCGTGCGGGTCGTCGGCGGTCGGATCGCGGTGCGGAACCCGGCGAAGGACGCCGGGATCTCGCTCGCCGCCGAGGTCACCGACAAGCGGGGCAACACGTCGACGGTGTCGATCCGCAACGCCTGGTTCGGCAAGTAGCACACATATGATCCGGCGTCACCACCGAGCGTGGTGACGCCGGTTGCGCTTCTACGCTTCGCGCCGCCGGACCATCTCGGCGATCCAGACCGGGGCGTACGGGGAGGTGCAGCCCGGGGAGGTGGGGTAGTCCTTCAGGACCTCCAGGCGTTCGCCGACGGCGAGGGCCCGGGCGCGGTGGGCGGGGTGCTCGATGCCGATCCGGGCGAGGCAGTGGTTCATCGCCCACTGGAGCCGGTCGGGGGCGTCCTTCATCTCCGCCTCGACGGTGTCGAGGAGCCCGTCGAGATCGAGGCCGCCGGGGCGCTTCGCGACCCGCTCGGTGGTGAGGGCCCAGCCGGCGCTCGCGACGACCGGGTCCGGATCCGTGAGCCAGGCGCCGCGCAGTTCCTCGGCGTGCCGGCTCTTCTTGACCACGTGGTTCACGAGCCAGTCGTGGAGCTTGGGGGCGCGGGCCTCGCGGATCATGGCGTCGAGTTCGGCGCGGTCGAAGGACCCGGGGCGGCAGACGAGGGTGGCGAGGAGCCGGGCGGCGGTGTCGCCGCTGGCCCAGAGCTCCTGGGCCAGCTCGTGCCGGGTCCTGAGCCGCTTGGCGATCGCGCGCAGCCGGGAGAGGTTGACGCCGTGGTCGTCGCCGTGCCGTTCGTTGACCTCGCGCATCCGGGGGTCCTCCAGCGCGGCCAGCTCGGCCAGCACCTCGGCCGGCACCTCGGCCGGCACCTCGGCCGGCACCTCGGTCGGCGCCTCGTCGGGGGTCGCCCCGGTCGCCGTCCCGGTCATCCGGACCTCCCGTCGTTCGTGCGTACGGCTGCCAGCGTACGGCCTGCGGCTTCGGGACGGCCGGGGACGGCTGGTCCGCGGCGTACCGGGTAGACGCGGTGCAGGAACGACCACCGAGCCGGAAGGCGGCGAGGGCGATGCGAGGACATCCGCGGAGCGGGACGCCCGACCGGGGCACGGACTCCCGGCCCAGGCTCACGGACGAGGAGTTCAGGACCCTGATGCGGGAGGCCAGGTCCATGGCGCGACGCCGGTTCCTGGGCAGGCCGCCACCCGGCGAGAGCGATTTCGCGCTCCGCACCCAGCACGCGGAGTTCGGCGCGGCGGCGCACTGAGCGCCGGCCCCGCGCGGGGGCGCGATCGGGTGAAGCCGGTACGGCGCGCGGCCCCGCGTCTCGGGGCCGCGCGTCCGGCGCGGGCAGGGTGGGGCCATGACGGTGGCCGCATGAGACGTACGACGAGGACGGTCCCGCGCGTGTCCGGCGTGCTGCCGGCCGTGCTCCTGGCCGTGCTGCTGGTGGGCGGGTGCGGGGCGTCCGCGGCGCGCGAGGACGGCGCGAGGGACGCCGGGCGGTTCTTCGCCGCCGCGCTGGCGGCCGGTGACTACCGGACCGGGTGCGCGCTGCTCGCCCCGCAAACCCGTGAACAGGTCGAGGAGGACGGGCGGACGCCGTGCCCGCTGGGCCTGCGCGAGGCGGGGCTGCCGACGGCGGGAACCGCGCGGGGCGTCGACGTCTACGGGCGCGAGGCGCTGTTGCGGATGACGGGCGACACGCTGTTCCTGTCGCTGTTCGACACCGGCTGGCTGGTGACGGCCGCCGGGTGCGAGGAACAGGCCACGGAGGACGAACCGTACCGCTGTTCGGTGAAGGGAGGCTGACGGGCATGAGGGCCGTGTTCCTCGGCTGTGTCGTGACGATCCTGGGCGGTCTCGCCTACTTCACGGTGATCGGGGCGATGCACCGGTGACGCCCGGGGGCGCGGGCCGCGACGACCGCGGCGGGTCCGCCGGCTTCTGGCGGTCGAACAGCCTCACCCTCGTCTTCGGCGCGGCCTTCTTCGTCGTCCTCGCCGCCCAGGCGGTGGCCGGGCGCGCCGAGTTCAACGAGCAGCTGGCCGTGGCCGGGCTCCAGCAGGTCGGCTTCGGCGCCTATCTGACCTCCTCCGACTTCGCCGTGGACGTCACCGAGAACTGGCAGTCCGAGTTCCTCCAGTTCTTCCTGTACGTGTACGGGACCGTGTATCTCCTCCAGCGCGGCTCCCCTGAGTCCAAGCCCCTCGACCGGGCGGGGACGGAGAGCGAGCGGGAGCAGCGGATGGGCCCGCACGCGGGGTCCGACTCGCCGCGCTGGGCGGGGACGGGCGGCTGGCGGCAGGCCCTGTACTCGCGCTCCCTGGGCCTGGTCATGGGCGGATTCTTCCTGCTGTCCTGGTTCGCCCAGTCGGTGTCCGGCGCCTCCGCGTACAACGGGGAGCGGCTGCGGCAGCTCCAGGCCCCGATCGACTGGGGCGCGTACCTCCTCTCGGCCGACTTCTGGAACCGCTCGCTGCAGAACTGGCAGTCGGAGCTCCTCGCGGTCGCGGCGATGGCCGTCCTCTCCGTCTACCTGCGCCAGCGCGGCTCCCCGGAGTCGAAGCCGGTCGGTTCCGCGCACACGTCGACCGGCGTCGAGGGCTGACTCCGGTCCTGGCAGGTCAGTGGTTGTCGTAGCGGGCCGGGAGGGAGACGGAGGCGGACGTCGTGGACGCCTCCGCCCGGTGGCCGTCGAGGGGGAGGCGGTAGAGGGCGAAGGCGTGGTCGATCACGGGCTGCGCGACGTTCCGGACGCGGACCCCGCCGGCCGTCATGCCGTGCTCGGTGCCGAGGTGGGCGTGGCCGTGAACGGCGAGGTCGGCACCCTGGGCGTCGATGGCCTCGGCGAGGAGGTAGCTGCCGAGGAAGGGGTAGATCTCGGGCGGTTCGCCCGCGAGGGTGTCGGGGACCGGGGAGAAGTGCGTGAGCGCGATGCGGACGGCGCAGCCGTGCTCGGCCAGTTCGGCGAGGGCGCCGGCCAGCCGTTCGGCGCTGCGCCGGGTCGTCCGGACGAACGCCTTCATCTCGGGCTCGCCGAACTCGCCCGCGCTGCGCCCGACGAACCCGCCGCAGAAGCCCTTCACCCCGGCGACGCCGACCTTGTGCCCGGCGACGGGCAGGACGGTGCTGTCGCCCTCCAGGACCCGCACGCCGGCGTCGCGGAGCACCCGGGTGACGCCGTCCGGTTCGTCCGCGTGGTGGTCGTGGTTGCCGAGGACGGCGATGACGGGGACGCCGAGGGAGGCGACCTCGCCGGCCACCACCTCGGCCTCGGCCACGGAGCCGTGCCGGGTCAGGTCGCCGGCGAGGAGCAGCAGGTCGGCGCAGTCGGGGAGGGCTTCGAAGGCGGGGCGGAGCAGTCCCGCAGAGTCCTCGCCGAGGTGGATGTCGCCGACGGCGGCGACGCGGACGGCCGCGTCGCGGGCGGTCCGCTCGGGCGGGAGGAGCGTCATGGCAGTTCCTCGCCGTGGTCCGGGGCGTCGTGGCCGGCGACGGCGAGTTCCGCCCGGACGGTGACGCCGCCGAGCGTGTCGCGGGCGAGGTCCACGATCTCCTCGCGCCGGACGGAGTCGGTGACGGTCCCGGTGAGCAGGACGGCGCCGCCGCGCCACTCCACCCGGACGCCGAGTTCGGCCTGGCCGTCCAGGGCGAGCCGCTCCCGCAGCAGGGCGATGCGGTACTCGTCCGCGGGCGGCTCCGGCACGGGGTCGTAGCCGTGGGGCTCCGGTCGGTCAGTCACGGCGGTCCGCCTCCTGTCCTGGCGGAGAGGCCTGCGGGGGCTGGGGGGTCTGCGGGGGCTGTGAGGTCGGTGGGGTCGGTGGGATTTGCGGGGTCGGTGGGATCTCCGGCAGCACGCCGAGGAGGCCGAGCAGATAGAGGAAGGCCACCGCCATGGGGTGGTCGCGGGTCTCCTCGCGGACCCGGTCCCAGTCGACGCGTTCGCGCAGGCCGCGGGCGACCGGCAGCAGGGCGCCGTAGTCGCAGTGGTGCTCGGAGAGCGCCGCGAGGCGGCCGGTCATCAGGTCGGTGGGGTCGATCACCGGCAGGTGGACGGAGTCGACGGGCAGGATCCGGGCCCGGTCGAGGAGTTCCTTGGTGACGGGCCGGCCGGCGAGGGCGAAGATCAGGTCGATCTGCTCGCCGCCGCTGCGGGCCTTGACCAGCCAGTCCTCCGGCGGGTCGACGATCCGGACGCCGCGCCCGCGCAACAGCCGGACCACGGTCTCGGAGTCCTCCGCGCGCAGCGCGAAGTCGGCGTCGTGCTGGAGCCGGACCGGGATGCCGTACGCGTAGGCGGCGACGCTGCCGACGAGGGCGAACGGGCAGCCGGAGCCCTTGAGGAGGGCGCCGACCTCCTTGGTGACCTCCAGAATGGCCTGGGTGTGGTCGGGCGGCAGCGCGTCCGCGACCCGGCCGCCGCCTCCGAGGTCGTCCCCGGCGCGGGTGGCGTGTTCCATGAGGTTCATGTCTCCTCCTCGATGGGGGTCCGCAGGGCGCTGGCGCCGGAGCGCCAGGCGTCCGTGACGGCCCGGGCGAGGGCGTCCTCCACGAGGACGGTGGCCCGCGCCCCGAAGGCGACGTCGGCGGCGAGACCGGGCTCCTCGTCGAGCAGTCCGCCGACGACCTCGCGCCGGACCAGCTGCTCGTGGACGGCGTCGGCCTCCACGTGCTCGTCGTAGAAGCGGGCCGCGTCCTCGCCCGCCCCGCACCGGCGCAGCGCGACGGCGAGCCGGGAGGCGGCGGGCGGGGAGGTGATCTCCAGCACGGCGAAGTGGCCGACGAGGGCGCCCCGGAGGGCCCGGTGGAGCCCGAACAGCGACATCACGTTGGCGGCGGCGAGGGCGGGCGCCCCGACGTGCGGCAGGTAGTGGCCGTAGTCGGGTACGAGGCCCAGGCCGCGCATCAGGTCGGCGTAGAGCCGCGCGTGCACGCGCTCCTCCCGGCCGCAGCCGAACTCGTCGTACAGCACGGTCGCCATGCCCGCCTTGGCGCGTCCCCGCAGCCGGGGCAGCACCCAGGCGTGCGGATCGGACTCCCGCAGCTGGTGCACGGAGCGCAGCACCGCGTACTCCCGCATCAGCTCGATCGTGCCGTGGCGCAGCAGGTGGCGGGAGACGCCACGGCCGTCGGGCGGCTCGATCAGCAGGCCGTCGAAGACCTCGGCGGGCGTCACGGTGCCGGGGCACGCCTCCCGCAGCGCCGTCACGAAGCGGCCTTCCAGGAGGGCGCGCAGGCGCAGCAGTCCGAGGTCCCACTCGGCGGCGTCGGGCACGTGCGCGAAGCCTCGGTAGTGGAGCTCGTAGCCGAGGTGGAGGGCCAGCTGGACGTCGTCGCCGAACGGGTCGGCGGCCAGGACGGCGGCGGGGCCGGGCAGCGCGCCGGACCGGCCGCCGAGGCGGGCGGTGACTGCGGCGGAGAGCTCCCCTCGGGCCGGGGGCAGGGCGGGTGCCCTGGCCGCGGCGGCGCTCGGGGCGGTGATCGTCATGGCACGGTCTCCTCGGTGGGGGGCGGGCGGCCTGGGGTTCCCGCGTCAGGCGGGCGGCGCGGGGTCGTCGTCCCGGTGGGGGCGGGCCCGGCGGCGGTGGCTGGTGTCGCAGAACGGGTCGCGCAGGCTGCGCCGGCACCGGCACAGCGCGACGACGGGCCGCTCGCTGCGGCGCACGGTCCCGTCAGGCATCACGACCTCCACGGGCCCGTCGATCAGCAGCGGGCCCTCTCCGAGGGGGGTGAGCCGGACGGCGTGGGTGCGGGGCCGCGGCGGGACCGGGTCCCGGTCCTCGGAGGCGGGGACCGGGTCCTGGTCCTCGGGGGCAAAGACCGCCGGCTGCTCGTGCGCGGTTTCCACGGCGTACCTCCTGGGGTGCGGCCGCGGGACGGGGTCGGTACGGCTCCGGTCCCACGGGACGGACGCCTTGGCGCCTGCCCCCTCCTGGCCCCGCCATGCCCGGCCGGCGGCGCGGGCCCGGGTCAGCGCGGGGGGCGTGCCAGGGGGCTGGTGTCGAGGTGGCGGAGGAGGGTGAGGGCGTCCTCGTGGACGACGACGGCGCCGGCGTCCTCCAGTTCCCGGCGGGTCGTGCCGCCGGTGAGGAGTCCGACGCAGGGCACGCCGGCGCGTCCGGCGGCCTCGACGTCCCACACCGTGTCGCCGACGAGGACGGCGTCCTCGGGCTCGGCGCCGACCGCGTCCAGGGCGGCCCGCACCAGGTCGGGGGCGGGTTTGGTGGCGGTGACGTCGGCGCTGGAGGTGGCGGCGTCGATGACGTCGTCGGCGTCGAGCCGGGCGCGGACGGCGGCCACCTCGTCCTCGGAGGCGGAGCTGGCGAGCACGATCCGCCAGCCCCGGGCGGCGGTGGCGCGGAGCAGTTCCGCCGCGCCGTCGAACGGGGCGAGGGAGTCGAACCAGGTGGCGTAGAGGGTGCCGTGGGCGTCGGCGACGGCGTCGTCCTCGTCGCTCCTGCGGTCGGCGCCGAGCACGGCGTCGAGGAGCCGGTCCGCGCCCATGCCGACGGCGCGGTGGATCCGGGCCATCGGCACCGTGTGGCCGTGCTGTCGCAGGGCCATCCACCAGGTGAGGGTGTGCAGGTAGTTGGTGTCGACGAGGGTGCCGTCGACGTCGAACAGGGCGACGCCGCGGGCCTGGGGTGCGGAGTGCGGGGTCATCGCGTCTCCCGTGGGGCGGAGGGGTCACCGGGCCGGGCCGTCGTCGGCTGCCGGCACTGGGCGGCTGCCCGGGTCGGGGCGCGCCATGCGGGCACGTGGGGCGCGGACGGCCCGGATCACCACGAGCTGCTCGGTGCGGCTGCCCGGAGCGACGATGTCGCGCGCCTCGAACCAGGCGGCCCGGGCCGTCATGACCGGCCCGAACGGCTGGTCCCTGCGGGCGACGACCCGGGCCCGCAGTCCGGCGGCGTCCAGTGCGGCGAGCGTGGCGGCGACGCCGCTGAGCGAGGACTGGACGAGCAGCAGGACGCCGTCGGGGGCGAGGACGGCGGGCGCGGCGCGGCAGATCCGGTCGAGGAGCAGCCGCCCGTCGTGGCCGGCGTCCCAGGCCCGCGCGGGCCCCGAGGCGGGCGGCTCCGGGGCGGGGGCCGGTACGTAGGGCGGGTTGGCGGTCAC
Source organism: Streptomyces sp. NPDC058955 (assembly GCF_042741435.1). Lineage (NCBI taxonomy): Bacteria > Bacillati > Actinomycetota > Actinomycetes > Kitasatosporales > Streptomycetaceae > Streptomyces > Streptomyces sp. NPDC058955. The sequence goes on from NZ_JBHYKM010000100.1 coordinate 29,695, forward strand.
CAGGTCGAACCGCTCCCCCGCGACGGGTGCGGCGAGGTCGCCGCGCAGGACGCGGATCCGGCAGCGGCGCAGGCGGGCGTTGCGGCGGGCGGCGGCGACGGCGGCGGGCGCGATGTCGGCGGCGGTCGCCCGGGCGCCCCGGCGGGCCGCCGCGATGGCGAGGACGCCGGTGCCGGTGCACAGGTCGAGGGTGCGGGCGCCGCGCGCCAGGCGCTCGCGGGCGAGGCTCTCCAGGAGCAGGGCGGTGTCGCCCTGGGGCGCGTACACCCCGGGCGGTCTGATCATCATCGTCATGGGCTTCGTCCGGTCGTCGTGGGGGCGTGGCGGTGTGGCGTGTGGTGGGGGGGTGGGGGGTGTGGCGTGTGGAGGGGTGGTGGCGGGGCCCGGGGGGGCTTCGCGGCCCCGCGCGGCGCGGCTACCCGCCCCCGCCGTCCGGCACGCGCGCGTGGCGGGTGGTGGTTACGGCCCGCGGACGCGGGTAGCCGCGCGCCGACGGGTACTGCGCCGACACGACGCGAACCAGGGAGATGACCGAGATGGTGCACGACACGATCGAGGTGGAGGCCCCGCTGCGCGAGGTCTACGACCAATGGACGCAGTTCGAGGAGTTCCCCCGCTTCATGGACGGAGTCGAGGAGGTGCAGCAGCTCGACGACCGGCTCTGCCACTGGCGGACCAAGGTCGCGGGCGCGACCCGCGAGTTCGACACCGAGATCGTCGACCAGCTGCCCGACGAGCGCATCGCCTGGCGGACGGTGGGCGGCGACGTGAAGCAGAAGGGGGTCGTCACCTTCGAGCGGGTGGACGACGCGCACACGCGCGTGCACCTCAGCATGGAGGTGGAGGCCGCCGGCATGGCCGACCGGGCGGCGAAGGCGATGGGGTTCGTGGAGAACCGGATCGAGGGGGACCTGCACCGGTTCAAGCACTTCATCGAGGAACGCGACCGGGCGACCGGTGCCTGGCGGGGACGGCTCCGCCCCGGCGACAGCTCGGGCGCGACCACCCCGGCCGATCCGGCGACCCCGACCGACGACATACCCCCGTACGGCATGCCGCCCTCCGAGGAGATGCCGCGGCGCGACCGTCCCCCGTACGCGGGGCCCGCGTAGCCATGTCCGGCTCCCGCCCCGAACTCCTCCTCCTGGACGTGTCGCTGCACACGGAGGAGCAGGGCCGCCTCCCGGTGGCCCTGGGCGGCGGCGCGGTGGACGCCGCGCCGCTGGTCCTCGGGGAGGGCACGGTGGTGAGCCTGGGGCTGACCTTCCGGCTGGGCGGCGAGGTGGACGGGCTGACCTTCGAGGAGGAGCGCGCCCGGGACGGACGGGTCCTCGCCACGACCCGGACGCTGCTCGGCGACTTCCGGCGCGGCGGACCGTACGAGGTGTGGCTCCCGCCGCAGCGGATGCCGGTCGGGCGCGCGCACTGCGGCGTCTACCGGATGAGCGGCCGGCTGACGGACGGGGCCGGGCGCGAGCTGGCCCGCGAGGACCACGCCCTGCGCCTCGTCCACCTGAGCGGCACCCCGACGACACCCGCCTGAGCGAACGGGGGACGCCCTCTGAAATCCGGCCACGCGCCCGGCCCGTCCTCCGGGCGGCGCCCGTTTCCGCACCTCCGTCTGAGCAGGCGTTCCGCAGGGCGGTGCCCACCCTGCACGCCCGGCTTACGCGCCGGGCCCGGCTGATGGGCGGCGCCGCTGGCTGGTCCTCCGTGTGGGCAGGCGTTCCGCAAGGGGCGGAACGGGTGGGCACACGGAACGGCGCCCCTCCGCCGGGCCTAGGCTCCCGCGCCTGAACCCGCACCCGCTGTACGGCTCCGTAC
>NZ_JBHYKM010000101.1:0-31147 GCF_042741435.1 Streptomyces sp. NPDC058955
TTCCTTCGTTCCTGTTTCCAGGCCCTCCGGGCGCTTCCTTCGTTTCCGACTCTATCAGATCTTTCCGATCCGATTTCCTCGGTGCTTTCCGGTCCTGAGTTTCAATTCCTCGGGGCCTTCCGGCGCGTTCCGACTTTATCAGATGATCTCGGTCGGATTTTCCACCTCCCGGTCGGCCGTCCGGGCGCACTGCGGCGCCGGGGCTTCCCGTTCTGGCGGAGCCGTAAACGTACTGGAGCGGGGCGCCCCGATGCAAATCGAGGTGCCCCGCTCCGTAACCACGCTGGTCAGGCCCTTCGGGCTCAGACCTCGACGACGACCGGGAGGATCATCGGCCGGCGGCGGTAGGTGTCGGAGACCCACTTGCCGACGGTGCGGCGGATCAGCTGCTGGAGCTGGTGGGGTTCGACGACGCCGTCCTGGGCGGACTTGTTCAGCGCCTGCTCGATCTTCGGGAGCACCGCGTCGAAAGCGGAGTCCTCGATGCCGGAGCCGCGCGCGTGGACGTGCGGGCCGCCGGTGATCTTGCCGGTGGAGGAGTCCACCACCAGGAAGACCGAGATGATGCCCTCCTCGCCGAGGATCCGGCGGTCCTTCAGGGAGGACTCGGTGACGTCGCCGACCGAGAGGCCGTCCACGTACACGTACCCCGCCTGGACCTTGCCGGTGATGCGGGCGCGGCCGTCGACCAGGTCGACGACGACGCCGTCCTCGGCGATGACGATGTGGTCCTTCGGGATGCCCGTCATCGCGCCGAGCTCGGCGTTGGCGCGCAGGTGGCGCCATTCGCCGTGGACCGGCATGAGGTTCTTCGGCTTGCAGATGTTGTAGAAGTACAGCAGCTCGCCGGCCGAGGCGTGGCCCGAGACGTGGACCTTGGCGTTGCCCTTGTGGACGACGTTGGCGCCCCAGCGGGTCAGGCCGTTGATCACGCGGTAAACCGCGTTCTCGTTGCCCGGGATGAGGGACGAGGCCAGGATGACCGTGTCGCCGGGGACGATCCGGATCTGGTGGTCGCGGTTGGCCATGCGGGACAGGGCCGCCATCGGCTCGCCCTGGGAACCCGTGCAGACCAGCACGACCTCGTCGTCCGGCAGGTCGTCCAGCGTCTTCACGTCGACGACGAGGCCGGCCGGGACCCGGAGGTAGCCCAGGTCGCGGGCGATGCCCATGTTGCGGACCATCGAGCGGCCGACGAAGGCGACCCGGCGGCCGTACTCGTGGGCGGCGTCGAGGATCTGCTGGATGCGGTGGACGTGGCTGGCGAAGCTCGCCACGATGATCCGCTTCTGGGCGTTCGCGAAGACGTTCCGCAGGACGTTGGAGATGTCCCGCTCGTGCGCCGTGAAGCCCGGGACCTCGGCGTTCGTCGAGTCCGTGAGCAGGAGGTCGATGCCCTCCTCGCTCAGCCGCGCGAAGGCGTGCAGGTCGGTGAGGCGGTTGTCCAGCGGCAGCTGGTCCATCTTGAAGTCGCCGGTGTGCACGACCATGCCCGCGGGGGTGCGGATCGCGACGGCCAGGGCGTCCGGGATGGAGTGGTTGACCGCGATGAACTCGCAGTCGAAGACGCCCAGCCGCTCGCGGTGGCCCTCGGCCACCTCCAGCGTGTACGGGCGGATGCGGTGCTCCTGGAGCTTGGCCTCGATCAGGGCGAGGGTCAGCTTGGAGCCGATGAGGGGGATGTCCTGCCGCAGGCGCAGCAGGTACGGCACGCCACCGATGTGGTCCTCGTGGCCGTGGGTCAGGACGATGCCGACGACATCGTCGATGCGGTCCTGGATGGTGGTGAAGTCGGGCAGGATCAGGTCGACGCCCGGCTGCTCCTCCTCGGGGAAGAGGACGCCGCAGTCGACGATCAGCAGCTTGCCGTCGTATTCGAAGACGGTCATGTTGCGGCCGATCTCGCCCAGGCCGCCGAGCGGGGTGACGCGCAGGCCGCCCTGGGGGAGCTTCGGCGGGGCGCCGAGTTCGGGATGCGGATGGCTCAAAAGACTCTCCTCACCACACGCGCCACGTACCGTCGGCACGTGGCGCGCATGACAATCGTGCACTTGCTGTTGTCGGTGTTCAGTTGTCGCGGTCTTGAGTTGTCACTGTTCAGTTGTGAAGTCGGATGTCAGAGGTCTACCCCGCCGGCGGACAGGTCGACCTTGAGCTGGGCGGTCTCCTGGTCGGAGAGCTCGACGAGCGGGAGGCGCAGCGGACCGGCCGGGAGGCCCTGGAGGGCGAGCGCGGCCTTGGTGGTCATGACGCCCTGGGTGCGGAACATGCCGGTGTAGACCGGGAGCAGCTTCTGGTGGATCTCGGTGGCCTTCTCGTGGTCGCCCGCGAGGTGGGCGTCGAGGAGTGCGCGCAGGTCGGGGGTGACGACGTGGCCCACGACGGAGACGAAGCCGACGGCGCCGACGGAGAGCAGCGGCAGGTTGAGCATGTCGTCGCCGGAGTACCAGGCGAGGCCGGAGCGGGCGATGGCCCAGCTGGCGCGGCCGAGGTCGCCCTTGGCGTCCTTGTTGGCGACGATCCGGGGGTGCTCGGCGAGCCGGACGATGGTCTCGGTGTCGATCGGGACGCCGGAGCGGCCGGGGATGTCGTAGAGCATCACCGGGAGGCCGGTGGCGTCGGCGATGGCCGTGAAGTGCCGGTACAGGCCCTCCTGCGGGGGCTTGTTGTAGTACGGCGTGACGGCGAGGAGGCCGTGGGCGCCGTCGCGCTCGGCGGCGCGGGCCAGCTCGATCGAGTGGTGGGTGTCGTTGGTGCCGATGCCGGCGACGACGTGGGCGCGGTCGCCGACCGCCTCCAGTACGGCGCGTACGAGCTCCGATTTCTCCGCGTCGCTGGTGGTGGGGGACTCGCCGGTGGTGCCGTTGACGACGAGGCCGTCGTTGCCTGCGTCCACCAGGTGGGTCGCGAGTCGCCGGGCGCCGTCGAGGTCGAGTGCGCCGTCCGCCGTGAAGGGCGTGACCATGGCGGTGAGGACCCGCCCGAAGGGGGTCTGCGGAGTGGAGATCGGAGCCATGGGTAACACGCTACTCGCTGCTCAGCGCCGGGTGTCCCCTCGGGGGACGTGAGAAGAGGAGCCCGGCACTGCCTGCTCGGGGGTTCAAGCAGTGCCGGGTCCGTTTGATCAGCCTAGATGAACTTCACGAAACGTCGCAATACGGACACTTCGCGAGAGTGGACGAACATCTGTGCCTTACGGCGCGACGCGCCCGTTCTTGTTGAAGGCCGCGTGGGTCAGCGGCATCAGCCGGGCCCAGTGCTCCTCCATCTTCTCGCCGACCATCTCGATCTCCCGCTGCGGGAAGGACGGCACCGCGGCCAGCTCGTGCTGGGTGCGCAGGCCGAGGAAGTGCATCAGCGAGCGCGCGTTGCAGGTGGCGTACATCGAGGAGAAGAGGCCGACGGGGAGGACCGAGCGGGCCACCTCGCGGGCGACGCCGGCGGCGAGCATCTCCTGGTACGTCTCGTACGCCTGGCGGTACGAGTCCTCCATCGCGCGGCCGACCAGCTCGTGCTGGGCCTCGGTGCCCTCGACGAAGACGTACTTGCCCGGACGGCCCTCCTGGACCAGCTTGCGGGAGGCGTCGGGGACGTAGAAGACCGGCTGCAGCTCCCTGTAGCGGCCCGACTCCTCGTTGTACGACCAGCCCACCCGGTGCCGCATGAACTCGCGGAAGACGAAGATCGGGGCGCTGATGAAGAACGTCATCGAGTTGTGCTCGAAGGGGCTGCCGTGGCGGTCCCGCATCAGGTAGTTGATCAGGCCCTTCGAGCGCTCCGGGTCCTTCTGGAGCTCTTCGAGGGACTGCTCCCCCGCCGTGGAGACCCGGGCCGCCCAGAGGACGTCGGAGTCGGCCGCGGCGCTCTTGACCAGTTCGACGGTGATGTCGCTCCTGAGGTCGATCTTCGCCGGCTCGGTGGGGGTGTCGGTCACCAGGAGTACCTTCCAGTCGTCTGTGGGGCGGGCCCAGGTTAGCGCGAGTCCGTCTGAAGGATGAGATTGGGCTGCTTCGGTGAAAAACGGCACCAAACCCTCGGTTCGATCGTCTGTACCTGTGAGTCGCACGACAGACCACCGAGGAGAGTGACACCCATGTTCAGGCGGACAGAGGCCGTACCGTTCGCGTTCGTCGCGGAGGCCGACGAGTTCCGCAGTAACGTCACTCCGCCGCCGCGTGAACGGCTGCGTCCCGGACAGGTCGTCGGACGTACGCTGCTCGGGCTGACCGTCGCCGCCGGACTCGTGGGCTCCCTCGTCCTCGGCATGCCGTCGCTCGACAGCACGGACGCGCCCGCGCACCGGCAGCAGTCCGAAGCCTCCGACAACCGCTGAGGTAGCCTCACCGGGCACCGCCCCTTCGAGCGTGCTTGTGAGTGAGGAACCGCCGTGCCCCTGCCCTTCCTGACGGCCGACCGTGCCTTCGACACCACCGACGCCGTCGCGCTCCCGTTCGACGACCACGACCAGTGGCGCCGTCCGTACCGTCCGGGGTCCTACCGGGTCGGCGCGGCGGCGCTCTCGCTGCTGCTCGCCTCGTTCGTGCTGCTCGCCGCGGTGATCATCGCCGCCGCGGGCGCCGTCACCGGCTCGCTCGTCACCTTCGGCGTCGCCGTGCTGATCATCCTGGCCGCGCTGCGGCTGCTGCGCATGGGCACCTGGGTGAGCCGCGCCGGCGTGCGCCGCGTCGGCTTCTTCACCACCCACACCACCCCCTGGGCGAAGGTGGCCGCGGTCCGCACCGCCCAGCAGCCGGTGCGCTGGCTGAACTTCCCGCGCACCGTCCAGGGCCAGGCCCTGCTCCTCGACCGGACGGCCGGCGAGCAGCTGGTGCTGCTCACCGACCACAACGCCGACTTCCTCTCCCGGATCGAGGCCTTCGACCGGGCCGCCGACACCGTCGAGGCGTGGCACGCCGAGTACGGCGTCAGGCGCTGACCGTCCGGCCCTCGTGGAGGGCGATGGCCCGCTGCATCGCCTTGCGGGCCCGCGGGGTGTCGCGGGCGTCGTGATAGGCGACCGCCAGCCGGAACCAGCAGCGCCAGTCCTCCGGAGACTCCTCCGCCTCGGCCTTGCGCCGGGCGAAGACCTCGTCCGCGGAGTCGCGGTCGATCCGGCCGCCCTGGGTGCGCCGCAGGTCGTCGACGGGGAGCCCGCCCTCGGCCTCCAGCTCCGCGGCCAGCCGGTTGGCCCGGCGCGCGAAGCTGGTGTTCTTCCAGAGGAACCAGCCGCCCACGGCGGGCAGCAGGAACGCCACCGCGCCCATGCCCATGGCCGCCGGCTCGCCGGTCAGCAGGAGCAGGACGCCCTCCATCGCCACCACCCCGAAGACCAGCACGAGGACGGTGGCGAGGAAGACGTAGGTGATCTTTCCGCCCATGGCCGTCAGCCCAGGTCCAGGAAGTGTTCCAGGCCGAACGTGAGGCCCGGGGTGCTCACCACGCGGCGGGCACCGAGCAGCACGCCCGGCATGAAGCTGGAGTGGTGCAGCGAGTCGTGGCGGACGGTGAGGGTCTCGCCCTCGCCGCCGAGCAGCACCTCCTGGTGGGCCAGCAGGCCCCGGAGGCGTACCGCGTGCACCGGCACACCGTCCACGTCCGCGCCGCGGGCGCCGTCGAGGGCGGTCGCGGTGGCGTCCGGCTGGGCGCCGAGGCCGGCCGCGGCGCGGGCCTCGGCGATCAGCTGGGCGGTGCGGGTGGCGGTGCCCGAGGGGGCGTCCACCTTGTTGGGGTGGTGCAGCTCGATGACCTCGACCGACTCGAAGTACGGCGCGGCGATCTGCGCGAACTTCATGGTGAGGACCGCGCCGATGGAGAAGTTGGGCGCGATGAGGACGCCGGTCTCCGGGGAGGCGGCGAGCCAGCCGTTCAGCCGCGCGAGGCGGTCCTCGGTCCAGCCGGTGGTGCCGACGACGGCGTGGATGCCGTGGCCCACGCAGTACTCGAGGTTGGCCATGACCGAGTCGGGGGTGGTCAGCTCGACGACGACCTGGGCGCCCGCCTCGGCGAGGGTCTCCAGCTTGTCGCCGCGGCCCAGGGCCGCGACCAGTTCCATGTCCTCGGCGGCCTCGACGGCCTTGACCGCCGCGGAGCCGATACGGCCCCGGGCGCCGAGGACCGCCACGCGCAGCTTGCTCATCGCACTTCTTCCTTAGGGGTGGAGGTCAGGAGACGGCCTGGTGGAGGCGGTCCGCCTGCTTGTCCTTCAGCGGGCCTATCACCGACAGCGAGGGCCGGCGGGTCAGCACGTCACGGGCGACCTCCCGGACCTCGTCCGGGGTGACGGCCGCGATCCGGCCGAGCATGTCGTCCACCGACATCTGGGTGCCCCAGCACAGCTCGCTCTTGCCGATCCGGTTCATGATCGCGCCGGTGTCCTCCAGGCCGAGGACGGTGGAGCCCGAGAGCTGGCCGACGGCGCGGGCGATCTCCTCGTCGGTGAGGCCGTCCGAGGCGACCTTGTCGAGCTCGTCCCGGCAGATCCGCAGCACGTCGTGGATCTGGCTGGGGCGGCAGCCCGCGTAGACGCCGAACAGGCCGCAGTCGGCGAAGCCCGAGGTGTACGAGTACACGCTGTAGGCCAGGCCGCGCTTCTCCCGGACCTCCTGGAAGAGGCGGGAGGACATGCCGCCGCCGAGGGCGGTGTTCAGCACGCCGAGCGCCCAGCGGCGCTCGTCGGTGCGGGCCAGGCCCGGCATGCCGAGGACGACGTGCGCCTGCTCGGTCTTGCGGCCGAGCAGTTCGACCCGGCCGGCCGTGCGGATGGCCTTGCGGCCGTCGCGCGGGGCGATCGGGGCGGCGTCGGTACGGGTCAGGGCGCCGGCGCGCTCGAAGGCGCGGCGGACCTGGCGCACCACCGTGGCGTGGTCCACGTTGCCCGCGGCGGCGACGACCAGGTGGGTCGGGTCGTAGTGCTTCTTGTAGAAGCGGGCGATCTGGCCGCGGGAGAGCGCGTTGATCGTGTCGACGGTGCCGAGGACCGGGCGGCCCAGCGGGGTGTCGCCGAACATGGTCTGCGCGAACAGGTCGTGCACCACGTCGCCGGGGTCGTCCTCGGTCATCGCGATCTCCTCGAGGATCACGCCGCGCTCGGCGTCCACGTCGGAGTCGAGGATGAGCGAGCCCGTAAGCATGTCGCAGACCACGTCGATCGCCAGCGGCAGGTCGGTGTCGAGGACCCGGGCGTAGTAGCAGGTGTACTCCTTCGCCGTGAAGGCGTTCATCTCGCCGCCGACCGCGTCGATCGCGGACGAGATGTCGAGGGCGGAGCGCGTGGCCGTGCCCTTGAAGAGGAGGTGCTCCAGGTAGTGGGTGGCGCCGTTGAGCGCCGGCGTCTCGTCGCGGGAGCCGACGTGGGCCCAGATGCCGAAGGTCGCCGAGCGCACCGAGGGAAGGGTCTCGGTGACGATCCGGAGGCCGCCGGGGAGGGTCGTGCGGCGGACGGTGCCGATGCCGTCCTTGCCCGGGAGAAGCGTTTGGGTACGGGCGACGGCCCGCCCCTCGGAGGAGGGGCGGGCCGTCGTCGCGGAACTACGGGACGTCACGAGGAGGCGTCGTCCTTCTTCTCGTCCTCGCCCTCGATCACGGGGATGAGGGAGAGCTTGCCGCGCTGGTCGATCTCGGCGATCTCGACCTGGACCTTGGAGCCGATCGCGAGCACGTCCTCGACGTTCTCCACGCGCTTGCCGCCGGCGAGCTTGCGGATCTGCGAGATGTGCAGCAGGCCGTCCTTGCCCGGGAGCAGGGAGACGAAGGCACCGAAGGTGGTGGTCTTGACGACCGTGCCCAGGTAGCGCTCGCCGACCTCCGGCATGGTCGGGTTGGCGATGCCGTTGATCGTGGCGCGGGCGGCCTCGGCGGCCGGGCCGTCGGCGGCACCGATGTAGATGGTGCCGTCGTCCTCGATCGTGATCTCGGCGCCGGTGTCCTCCTGGATCTGGTTGATCATCTTGCCCTTGGGGCCGATGACCTCACCGATCTTGTCCACCGGGATCTTGACGGTGATGATCCGCGGGGCGTTCGGGGACATCTCGTCCGGGGTGTCGATCGCTTCCATCATCACGTCGAGGATGTGGAGGCGGGCGTCACGGGCCTGCTTGAGGGCCGCGGCCAGGACGGAGGCCGGGATGCCGTCCAGCTTGGTGTCGAGCTGGAGGGCGGTGACGAACTCCTTCGTACCGGCGACCTTGAAGTCCATGTCGCCGAAGGCGTCCTCCGCACCGAGGATGTCGGTGAGGGCGACGTAGTGCGTCTCGCCGTTGATCTCCTGGGAGATCAGGCCCATGGCGATGCCGGCGACGGGGGCCTTGAGCGGCACACCGGCGTTCAGCAGCGACATGGTGGAGGCGCAGACCGAGCCCATCGACGTCGAACCGTTGGAGCCGAGGGCCTCGGACACCTGGCGGATCGCGTAGGGGAACTCCTCGCGGGTCGGGAGGACCGGCACGATCGCGCGCTCGGCGAGCGCGCCGTGGCCGATCTCGCGGCGCTTCGGGGAGCCGACGCGGCCGGTCTCGCCGACGGAGTACGGCGGGAAGTTGTAGTTGTGCATGTAGCGCTTGCGGGTCACCGGGGAGAGGGTGTCCAGCTGCTGCTCCATGCGGAGCATGTTGAGGGTGGTGACGCCCAGGATCTGGGTCTCGCCACGCTCGAACAGGGCGGAGCCGTGCACGCGCGGGATGGCCTCGACCTCGGCGGCGAGCGTACGGATGTCCGTGACGCCGCGGCCGTCGATGCGGACCTTGTCCTTGATGACGCGCTCGCGGACCAGGGCCTTGGTCAGGGAGCGGTACGCGGCGGAGATCTCCTTCTCGCGGCCCTCGAAGGCCGGGAGGAGCTTCTCGGCGGCGATCTCCTTGACGCGGTCCAGCTCGGCCTCGCGCTCCTGCTTGCCGGCGATGGTGAGCGCCTGGGCGAGCTCGCCGCGGACGGCCTCGTCGAGGGCGGCGTACACGTCGTCCTGGTAGTCCAGGAAGATCGGGAACTCGGCCTCGGGCTTGGCGGCCTTGGCGGCGAGGTCCGACTGCGCCTTGCAGAGGACCTTGATGAACGGCTTCGCGGCCTCGAGGCCGGCGGCGACGATCTCCTCGGTCGGCGCCTCGGCGCCGCCCTTGACGAGGGCGATGGTCTTCTCGGTGGCCTCGGCCTCGACCATCATGATCGCGACGTCGCCGTCCTCCAGGACACGGCCGGCGACGACCATGTCGAAGACGGCGTCCTCGAGCTCGGTGTGGGTCGGGAAGGCGACCCACTGGCCCTTGATCAGCGCGACGCGGACGCCGCCGATCGGGCCGGAGAAGGGCAGGCCGGCCAGCTGGGTGGACGCGGACGCGGCGTTGATCGCGACGACGTCGTACAGGTGGTCGGGGTTGAGCGCCATGACCGTGGCCACGACCTGGATCTCGTTGCGCAGGCCCTTCTTGAAGGACGGGCGCAGCGGGCGGTCGATCAGGCGGCAGGTGAGGATCGCGTCCTCGGAGGGGCGGCCCTCGCGGCGGAAGAAGGAGCCGGGGATCTTGCCGGCCGCGTACATCCGCTCCTCGACGTCCACCGTGAGGGGGAAGAAGTCGAGCTGGTCCTTGGGACGCTTCGAGGCGGAGGTCGCCGAGAGCACCATCGTGTCGTCGTCGAGGTAGGCGACGGCGGAGCCGGCGGCCTGGCGGGCGAGACGACCCGTCTCGAAGCGGATGGTGCGGGTGCCGAAGGTGCCGTTGTCGATGACGGCCTCGGCGTAGTGGGTCTCGTTCTCCACTATGGGTTTCTCCTACGTTCGTCTTTGGTCCGCGCGCCCGTGTGGCGCGGGACGGGTGCGGAGAAGCACGTGAGGTGGCGGGCCGGTCTTCGATCGAAGCACCCGGGATGAGGTCCGGGGGCCACTACCGAGGACCGGCGGCGTGCCGGCTGCTTCTCGCGCGGGTTGTGGCGTTCTGCGACCAGAGTAATTGCCGGTCGGTACTTCGCGCACGTACAGCAAAGGGAGCGGCCCCCTGAAAGTGGGAACCGCTCCCTTCACGGCGTCTTACTTGGCGCCGCCGGCCGCACCGCGGCGGATGCCGAGGCGGTCGACCAGCGTACGGAAGCGCTGGATGTCCTTCTTGGCCAGGTACTGCAGCAGACGGCGGCGCTGACCGACCAGGATCAGCAGACCACGACGGGAGTGGTGGTCGTGCTTGTGGGTCTTGAGGTGCTCGGTCAGGTCCGAGATGCGGCGGGAAAGCATGGCGACCTGGACCTCGGGGGAGCCGGTGTCGCCCTCCTTCGTACCGAAGTCGGCCATGATCTGCTTCTTGACGGCGGCGTCGAGAGCCACGCGGTTCTCCTCAGGTTTCGTGCCCACGAGTGCCCCTGGTCTACATCTCAGGGGAGCTTCCGTGACTCGGGAGCGAGGTCCGATGCGCGCTGCTCCCCGATCCTTGAAGGGAGCCTTCGAGGCTTTCCGGGAACGCGTACACAAACGGCCGTCACCCAGAGTACCAGGCGGCTCAGGAGGTGAGCGCCCGGATGGAGTGGTAGACGTCGAAGACCGCGAGGCAGAGCGGCAGCAGCGTGAGCAGCACGAAGGTCTCGGCGATCTCCAGGAAGCGGCCCCAGAACGGGGTGACGCCCTTGCGCGGCACGATCAGGCCGATGGCGGTGAGCAGCGCGGCGACGCCGGCGATGGCGGCGGAGAGCCAGACCGTACGGATGTCGAGGGCCGTGCCGTCGCCCTTCAGGGCCTCCAGGAGGAGCTCGGTCGGCGGGTTCAGGGCGAGGCCGAGGCCCAGCAGGACGAGGGAGCCGAGGCCGGCGGCGAGGGCGCAGCCGACCTGCGCGGTGTAGCGGAAGAGGTGGGCGCGCATCAGCATGGCGACGCCGGTGGCGAGGGCGAGCAGCTGGCCCCACACGGTGTCGGAGAAGCCGAGGACGGCGGCGGAGCCGACGGCGACGAGGGCGCAGCCGCCGACGAGGCCGACGAGGAGTTCGTGGCCGCGGCGGGCCTGGGCGGCGATGCGGGTGGCGTCGACCGGGCCCTGCGGCTCGGCCTCGGAGCCGTATCCGCCGACGGTGGTGCGGGGCGGTTCGAAGCCGATGGGGAGCCGGGCGAAGCGGGTGGACAGGCCGGGCAGGAAGGCGAGCGCGCCGACGGCGAAGGGGGCGCAGACCGCGGCGGTCTCGGCCGGGGTGAGCCCGGTGAGGATGGCGGCGAAGCCGACCAGCATGCCGACGGTGGAGGCGAAGGCGAAGGCGACGAAGGGGCCGTCCCCGCCGGGCGAGACGATCGTGAGGATCACGGCGCAGACGAGGACGGCGGTGCAGGCCAGCAGGAACTGGAGCTTGCCGATGCCCTGGCCGTCGGCGAGGGCGAGCAGGCCGGAGCCGGCGACGGCGGCGTTCGCCATGGCGCCGGTGCCGAGGGCGACGGCGGAGCCGCGGTCGTCGTAGACGCGGGCGCGGACGGCGGCGAGCGCGAGGAGCAGGACGGCGGTGACGCCGGCCAGGATGCCGGGCAGGCCGTGCATGTCGTGGCGGGGCTCGGCCGTCCACAGGACGAAGGCGAGGAGGACGAGGAGCATCGCCCCGCCGAACAGGCCGGCGCCGCGCATCAGCGCGTCGGACCACAGGGTGCGGTCCTTGGAGACGGCGGAGGCGACGGCGTCGGAGACGTCGTCGAAGACGGCCGGGGGCAGCGACTCGGCGAAGGGGCGCAGCGACAGCAGCTCGCCGTCGAGGATGCGCTGGGCCGACAGGGAGCGGCTGCCGTCGAGGACGGTGCCGTCGCGGCGGACCAGGTGGTAGCCGACCGGGGCGCCGGGCGCCGGGGTCTGGCCGGAGAGCCGGAGCACCTCCGGGTAGAGGTCGGCGAGGGCGACGTCCTCGGGCAGTGCGACGTCGACGCGGCCGTCGGGCGCGACGACGGTGATCCGGCAGAAGCCGGTGCCGCCGTGGAACACGGTGGTGGGAGCCGACTGGCCGGCTCCGCCGGCCGTGGCTGGGGCCGTCATACTCACCTGCTGCATCCCCTCGTGGTGGTCCTGGTGCTCCGGTCGGCGGGTCCGGCCGACGGTCCGCGGACCTGCTCGTGGACCGTGGCCCTCGCGCCGCGGATATTGCGCTCCGAATGACCCGATTTTTGCGATAGTTCATGGCCACGCAAATATTTCGGGCCACCCTACCGCCCACCCGTGACCCCGTACCAAAGTAGGATCCCTCCCCGCGGATGGATCCTGTCGCCACGGGGGCGTCTGGAGGAACTTTCCGTCCGGCAACGGAAATTGGTGAGCTGTGAGCCAGATCGTCGTCAAGCGCCCACCGCGGGCCCTGCCGTCCGAAGTGCCTGACGAGCAGGTGCAGTTGCAACCTCCACCGGAACTGCCCCGCGGGCAGCAGGAGGGTGCCCTGATGCAGCTCCTGCCGATGCTCGGCATGGGCGGCTCGGTCGTCTTCTTCTTCATGACGCCGAACCCGATCATGCGGATCATGGGCATGGTGATGATCGCGTCGACGGTGGCCATGGCCATCGCGATGCTGGTCCGCTACCGGCGCGGTACGCAGGGGCAGCTCGCCGACATGCGGCGCGACTACCTGAAGTACCTGACCCAGACGCGGCGCACCGTGCTGCGGACGGCGCACCTCCAGCGGGACGCCCAGTTCTATCTGCACCCGTCGCCGGAGCAGCTGTGGGCGCTGGTCGCCGAGGGCAGCCGGATCTGGGAGCGGCGCATCGGGGACGGGGACTTCGGTCAGGTCCGGGTCGGTCTGGGCAGCCAGCAGCTGGCGACCCCGCTGATCGCGCCCGAGACGGCGCCGGTGGACGAGCTGGAACCGCTGACCGCGGGGGCGATGCAGCAGTTCCTCACCGCGCACGGCACCCTGGACGGCCTGCCCATGGCGGTGTCGCTGCGCGCCTTCTACCACCTGACGGTGAGCGGGGACGCGGAGGCGGCCCGTTCGACGACCCGCGCGATGGTGGGGTCGCTCGCGGCGCTCCACTCCCCCGAGGACCTGGTCGTCGTCGTCGCCACGGACGACGGCGCCGCCCCCGCCTGGGAGTGGGCGAAGTGGCTGCCGCACGTGCAGGCGTCGGGTCCGGGCGACGGCGCGGGCAGCCGGCGGCTGATGACGACGGACGCGCGGGAGCTGGAGGACCTGGTGGCCGGCCGGCTGGAGGGGCGGCCCCGCTTCCAGGGCCCGAACCACCCGCTGCTCGACTTCCCGCACCTGGTCGTGGTGCTCGACGGGCAGTCGATCCCGCAGACCTCGGCGCTGGCCTCGCCGGAGGGCATCCAGGGCGTGACGATCATCGAGGTCGTGCAGGGCCGGGGCGCCGGGGCCCGCGGTGACCTGTCGGTGGTCGTGGAGGGCGGGGCGCTGCGGCTGGAGTCGGGGCACGGGCACGTGTACGACGGCACCCCGGACGCGCTGAGCCTGGACGCGGCGGAGGCGCTGGCCCGGCAGCTGGCGCCGCTGCGGGTGGCGAGCGGCTCGGACGACGACGAGCCGCTGCTCGCCAATCTGGACTTCACCGATCTGCTGAACCTCGGCGACGCGGCCTCGATCGACGTGAGCCGCACCTGGCGGCCCCGGTCCCGGTCGGAGCGGCTGCGGGTGCCGATCGGCGTCGGCGAGGACGGCGTCCCGGTGATGCTGGACCTGAAGGAGGCCGCGCAGGAGGGCATGGGCCCGCACGGCCTGTGCGTCGGCGCGACCGGTTCCGGAAAGTCGGAGCTGCTGCGCACGCTGGTGCTGGGTCTGGCGGTGACGCACTCCTCGGAGACGCTGAACTTCGTCCTCGCGGACTTCAAGGGCGGTGCCACCTTCGCGGGCATGTCGCAGATGCCGCACGTGGCCGCGGTGATCACCAACCTGGCGGACGACCTGACGCTGGTGGACCGCATGGGCGACTCCATCCGCGGTGAGCTGAACCGGCGCCAGGAGATGCTGCGCGACGCGGGCAACTACGCCAACATCCACGACTACGAGAAGGCGCGCGCGGCCGGCGCCCCGCTCCAGCCGATCCCGTCGCTGGTCCTCGTCATCGACGAGTTCTCCGAGCTGCTGACGGCGATGCCGGACTTCATCGAGATGTTCGTGCAGATCGGCCGCATCGGCCGGTCGCTCGGCGTCCATCTGCTGCTGGCCTCGCAGCGCCTGGAGGAGGGCCGGCTGCGCGGCCTGGAGACGTACCTCTCCTACCGGATCGGTCTGCGGACCTTCTCGGCGGCGGAGTCCCGGGCGGCCATCGGCGTGCCCGACGCCTACTCGCTGCCGAACGTGCCGGGCTCGGGCTACCTCAAGTACGGCACCGACGAGATGGTGCGGTTCAAGGCGGCGTACGTCTCCGGCACGTACCGCGTCAACCAGCACGCCGTGACGCCGGGCGGGCCGCTGCCGGTGGACCGGCGGCCGGTGCCGTTCACCGCGGCGCCGGTGCCGGTGCGCTATCTGGAGCCGACCGAGCAGGCGCGGATCCCCGAGGCCCGGGAGGCCGAGGACGACGCGCTGGCCGACTCGGTGCTCGACGTGATCGTGCGGCGCCTGGAGGGGCGGGGCGTCGAGGCGCACCAGGTGTGGCTGCCGCCGCTGGACAACCCGCCGGCGCTGGACTCGGTGCTGCCGGGGCTCGCGGGCGTGGAGGGCCGGGGGCTGACGCAGCCCGGTTACGAGGCGGCCGGCCGGCTCGTCGTGCCGCTGGGCGTGGTGGACAAGCCGTACGAGCAGCGCCGCGACACGCTCTACCGGGACTTCTCCGGCGCGGCGGGTCACATGCAGATCATCGGCGGTCCGCAGTCCGGCAAGTCGACGCTGCTGCGGACGCTGATCTCGGCGTTCGCGCTGACCCACACCCCGCACGAGGTGCAGTTCTACGGCCTCGACTTCGGTGGCGGCGGCATGGCCTCGGTGGCCGGTCTGCCGCACGTCGGCGGGGTGGCGTCCCGGCTCGACCCCGAGCGGGTCCGGCGCACGGTCGCCGAGGTGTACGGCATCCTGTCGCGGCGCGAGGAGTACTTCCGCAGCGCGGGCATCGACTCGATCGGCACCTTCCGCCGGCTGCGGGCCCGGGGCGACATCTCGGTGACCGACCAGCCGTGGGGCGACGTCTTCCTGGTGATCGACGGCTGGGGCAACTTCCGCACCGAGTACGAGGGGCTCGAACCGGCCGTCGTGGACATCGCGGCCCGCGGTCTGGGCTACGGCATCCACGTGGTCATCACGGCCTCGCGCTCCATGGAGGTCCGGGCCAACCTCAAGGACCATCTGATGAACCGCCTCGAACTGCGGCTCGGCGACACGATGGACTCCGAGCTGGACCGGAAGATCGCCGCCAACGTGCCGACCGGGGTCCCCGGCCGCGGTCTGACGCCGGAGAAGCTGCACTTCATGGCGGCCGTCCCGCGCATCGACGGGATCAGCTCCGACAGCGACCTCGCCGAGGCGACGGCCGCGATGACGCAGGAGGTCACCCGGCACTGGACGGCGCCGGGCGCGCCCGAGGTGCGGCTGCTGCCGCGCGAGCTGGACGCGCACACGCTGCCGGCGGGCCACGCGGAGCCGCAGCGCGGCGTCGCCTTCGCCATCGACGAGAACAACCTGGAGCCGGTCTTCGTCGACTTCGACCGCGACCCGTTCTTCCTGGTGTTCGGCGAGAGCGAGTCGGGCAAGTCGAACCTGCTGCGGCTGATGATCAAGCAGATCACGGAGCGGTACGACGGGGCCTCGGCGAAGTTCTTCGTGATCGACAACCGGCGCGCACTGCTCGACGTGACGCCGGCGAGCCACCTGGCCGAGTACGTGCCCATGTCCAACAACATGGAGCACCACGTCGACGCCCTCGCCGACCTGATGCGCCGGCGCTCGCCGTCGGCGGACGTCACGGCCCAGCAGCTGCGCGACCGCAGCTGGTGGTCGGGGCCGAACCTGTTCGTGGTCGTCGACGACTACGACCTGGTCTCCACGTCGAGCGGCAACCCGCTGGCGAAGCTGACGGAACTGCTCCCGTTCGCCCGGGACGTGGGCGTCCGCTTCATCATCGCCCGCAGCGCGGCGGGCGCCAGCCGCTCGGCGTACGAGTCCTTCATGCAGCGCATGATGGAGCTCGGCGCCCAGGGCGTCCTCCTCTCCGGCGACCCGCAGGAGGGCGACGTCCTCGGTGGCGTCCGGATGCGCCCGATGCCGGCGGGCCGCGGCATCTTCGTGTCGCGCCAGCGCGGGAACCCGCTGGTGCAGACGGGGCGGATGCCGGAACTGTGAGCGTGGTGGCGCTCGTCCTCGGCGGCATGGCGGCGGTGTTCGCCGCCGCCGCGGGTGGGGCCCTGGAGGCGGCGGACCGCCGCTTCAGGCGCCCCGCCACCGCGGAGGACCACGCCGCCCTGCGGGCCCGCCACCGCGGCCCGCGCCGGGTCTTCGCGATCCTGGCGGTCGTGTCCGCCTGGCAGTGCATGGACGCGTACCGCCTCGCGACGCGACAGGGATGAGACCGGGGCGCGGACGCGGACGGTCGGAACGGGTGACAACGGGGAGAGGGGGCACCGCATGGCGTGGGAGGGGTGGGGCCGGGTGAGATCGACGGCCGCCGAGCAGGACCCGGCGCGGCTGCGGCGGAAGCGGCTGCCCGACGAGCGGGACGACCGCCCCTCCGACCGTCGAGGAGACCCGCGCCAAAGGGTGCCGATCCGCGCCGGATCGTGGTCGACTTCGCCTCACGACGAGCTTCCCCGAATCGGATCCAAGTAGCTCAAACCGCAAGGAGTGGTGACGCCCATGGCATGGGACGAGTGGGAGCAGCTGAAGTCTTCGGCGGCCGAGCGGGAATCGGCGAAGATGCAGCTGAACGGGCTGCCGCCCGAGGACCGGCCGAACGCGGGCAGCGCGTCGGGCGGGTTCCTGAAGGTGGACCAGCAGGACCTGGCCGCGATCGGCAACGAGGCCTTCAAGCTGTACAACCGGCTCTGGAAGGAGGCGCGGGTCACGTCCACGGACTCGGCGGCCTCCGACCTCAGCTCGCAGGGGTTCGCGCTCGGCGGGGCGCTGTCGCACGTGTCGCTGCGGTGGGACAAGCAGCTGGGTTCGGTGATGGACGCCTGCGCGCTGATCTCGAACCACATGGACTTCACGCAGAACGCGCACGCGGGCGACGAGATCTTCATCGAGCGGCACGTGAGCAGCATCCAGACGCTCGACGCGGGCTTCGACGACGACTGGGCCAAGGCCGGAAAGCCCAACGAGATCTACAAGCCGGACACGAAGTCCAAGAAGGACTGAGGACAGGGATCTACTGATGGACTTCGAAGCACTGCATTCGGCGAACTTCAAGCTGCTCGACGACACCGTCGGCGACTGGACGAGCATGCTGAGCAAACTGGAGGCCTTGAAGAAGGACGCGAACGACGGACTGCACAAGAAGGCGCTCACGGCCGACTGGGCCGGCGACAACGCGGTCATCTCGCGCGAGTTCGTGGGCAAGACCGCCGGCGAGTTCGGTGACGCCGTCACCCAGGCGACGTCGATCCGGAACATCATGCAGGACACCCGGGACGAGCTGAAGGCGCAGCAGCGGCTGCTGAAGGACGCGATAGAGCGCGGCCGGGGCAAGAACCTCACCGTCACCGTGAATGGCGGAGGATTCACGGTCACCGAGAACCCCGACAAGAAGGCGCCGAACGGCCAGACCGACGTCGACGCGCTGGCGAAGGAGCTCCAGGGCATCCTCAACACGGCGACCGAGATCGACAACAGCGCCGCCACGGCGCTGAAGGCGCTCGTCGACCTCACCGACCACGGCTTCTCCGACGCGAAGTACGGGGACCGCGACTCGGCGGTCAACGCCGTGAAGGAGGCCGAGAAGCTGGCGGCCATCGCGGGCAAGGAGACCGAGGACCTGACGACGGCCGACTTCGACGCGCTGAACGCGGGCCTGAAGAAGTACGCCAACGACCCGATCTTCGCGGAGCACTTCGCCACCACGCTGGGCCCCAAGAAGACCCTCGACTTCTGGGCGGGCCTCAGTCAGCCCTACGAGCACCCCGAACTGAACCACGATCGGCACAAGCAGTTCGGCGAGCTCCAGAAGAACCTGAGCCTGACCCTCGCCGCCGCCACCCAGGCGGACACGCCCGAGATGTCACGCTGGAAGTACGACATGGTCAACCTGGGCGACCAGCCGGTCGGCAAGAACAGCATGAGCCAGGGCTTCCAGGTGATGAGCAACCTGATGCGCTGGGGCAACTACGACGACCAGTTCCTCAAGGACTACGGCACCAAGCTGATCGACGCCGAGAAGAAGTACACGCACAACGGGCAGCACGTCTCCATGATGTGGCAGCGCATGGGCATCGACCCCAACCTGAACCACACGGGCACCGACTCCGGAAACGACCCCATGACCGGCTTCCTCGCGGCACTGTCGAACAGCCCCGACGCGGCCACGGACTTCTTCAACGCGGACTTCGTCACGAAGGACGAGGACCACGACTTCAAGGAGGAGGACGGCAAGAAGGAGAAGCGGGCGCTCACCAACTTCGAGTACCTCTTCGAAGAGCGCGACTGGCCGCAGGAGATCAACGACAAGGGCAAGGAAAGCACCGAGGGCCGCAACAACCTCGCGCTGGCCCTGGAGGCGGGCGCCACCGGTCACCCCGCCGGCCAGATGCCCACGGAGGAGACCCCGCCGCACAACAAGGACCAGGCGGAGCTCATGCAGAAGATCGTCGCCTCGGTCTCCGACAACCCCAAGCGGCTGACCGATCACAGCGAGATGTCGGACAGCATCGGGCAGATCACCTCCGAGTACCTGCCGGACATCAACCGGGCCATGTCCGACGACACCCATGGCAACACCGACAAGCTGTTCCCCATCGTCGGTACGCCGGCGGATCTGGAGCACTCGGACGTCACGCGCCTCCTCGTCACCCTGGGCCAGGATCCCAAGGCCAACGCGGCCGTCGAGGTCGGCCAGGCCGCGTACCTCGGCAGCCTCATGGACTACCACCTGAACCCGAACACGCCGGAGGACCAGCGGTACCCGCAGTCGCCGCAGACCACCATCGAGGAGATCTCCCGCAAGTCGGCCGAGATCGGCGGCACGCTGGCCGTCGGCCGCCAGGAGGCGATCGTCGGTCCGGCGGCGAAGGAGGCCAAGGACTTCGCGGACTCCGTGGCACAGCAGAAGAACGCCTGGTCCGGAGCGATCAGCACGGGCATCGGCGTCGGCGTCAGCTTCGTCGCGACCCCGGTCGGCGGAGCAGTCGCCAGCGGTGTCTCCAGCACGGTCAGCTCCATGGTCCTGGAGCACATCTTCCAGCAGTCCGAGACGGACGTGGCGAAGGACGCGAGCAAGAACGCGAGCTCCCTGTGGGAACGCGGCAGGGAGACGAACGTCGGCATGAGTCAAGTGGCAGCCCAGGAGGCTGCCAAGGCCCACGATCTGCCGTACGCCAACCAGGTAGCGGACTGGGCGAAGCGTGGAAGCGAGAGTGGCTTCGCCGACGCCTCGGCCAATGTCCGTCGTATGGCCGACTACCTGGACACCGAAGTCCAGCCCGGTTGATGCCTCGCCCCGTGGGGTCGTGCCGCCCTGGGCACGCCCCCACGGGCCCCCGACCAGAAAGCATGTGATGAAGCAAGCAAAGGCATGGGCAGTGACCGCCCTCGCGTTCGTCCTCCTCGGCTCCGGATGCTCACAGCCGAAGGAGGAGAAGCGGGCTTTCGAGGTGCCGGACTCCCTGTGCGGCACGCCGATGCCCGCAGAACTGCTGTCTGCCGTACTTCCGGCGAGCGGCAAGGAGATCACAGAGGAGGAGAAGGTAGGAAACGGCTACTTCCGATGCACGGTCTTGGTGGACGGGACCAGTGTCCTGGACGCCAAGTGGACATGGTGGGCGAAAGGTACGACGACAGTGAACGTGGCCGGCTCCCAGTGGGGTGTACGGCTCGACGAGCACGTGAGCGAGGACGGGACGTACACCTACGCCGACAAGGGCGGCGTCAGCCGCGTCACCTGCCCCGAGCCCAGCGTCCCCACCCGCAAGACCGAGATGGACCTGTTCGCCCAGATCTTCATCTCGAACGACGGGCGGCCCGACGAAGCAGCCATGGAGAAGCTGATCCAGGCGTACGCGAAGGCCGTGTCGGCCTCGCCCGAGTGCGTGCAGAAGTAGCACGACCGGGTCGCACGGGCCGCCGGGGACGGTGCGGGCGGACGGGACAGTGCGGGCGGACGGGCACGGACGGCGTCGGCCTCGTTGCTGCTCCCTCTGCCGGCGGCCAGGAGGCGATCGCCGGTCCGGCGACGAAGGAGCGATCAGCACGGGCATCGGCGTCGGCGTCAGCTTCATCGCGACCCCGGTCGGCGGAGCGGTCGCCAGCGGTGTCTCCAGCACGGTCAGCTCCATGGTCCTGGAACACATCTTCCAGCAGTCCGAGACGGACGTGCTGAAGGACGCGGGCAAGGACGCGGGCAAGCTGTGGGAGGCCGGCCGGCAGTCGAACATCAGCATGAGCCAGCTGGCGGCCGAGGAGGCGGCGAAGGCCCACAAGCTCCCGTACGCGGAGCAGGTCGCGGACTGGGCCAAGTACGGAACCGACGACGGCTTCAGCGACGCCTCCGACAACACCCGTCACATGGCCGACGACCTGGAGACGGAGATCCAGCCCGGCTGATCACCCACCCGGTCTCCCCTCCCTCCCACCACCACCGCCACCAGAGCAGAAAGCACACGATGAAGTACGCAAAGGCCGTGGCCACCCTCGCGCTCGTCCTCCTCGCCTCCGGATGCTCGGAGGCGAAGGAGGAGAGGCGGGCCTTCGAGGTGCCGGACACGCTGTGCGGCACGCCGGTACCCGCCGAACTGCTCTCCCCTCTGCTGCCCGCGGGCGGTGACACGCTGGAGGTGAAGCGCCGTCACCCGAGTCTGAAGGGTGCGCTGAGCTGCGACGTCGTGGTGGACGGCACCGCCGCCCTCGGCGTCGACTGGGAGTGGCGGGAGATCGGGTCCAACCCGGGCAGGGTCGCGCGCGAGAACCCGTACGTGAAGCACGACACGCACGAGAGCGAGGACGGCCGGTACGTCTACTCGGACACGGGGGGTGTCAGCCGCGTGGACTGCGAACCGGTCGTCGAGCACCGGAAGGGCACCTCGGAACTCTTCGCGGCCGTCAGCGTCTCCAACGACGGCCGGCCCGACGCGACCGCCGTGAAGAACCTGCTCGTCGCCTACGCGAAGGCCGTGTCGGCGTCGTCGGAGTGCGAGCAGAAGTAGCGGGCGGGAGACAGCTCAGGGGATCCCCGGTGCGGGGATCCCCCGGTGCGGGGATCCCCTGGTTCGGGCATCCCGTGGTTCGGGGATTCCCTGAGGCAGCCGGCGGTTTCTCGGTGCCGGAACATGCGACAGGGTGGGCGCCTCCCGTGCACGCCCACCCTGTTTGCCGTACTGCGGCCTTCGGTTTAGAAGAAGCCCGCGGCGCGCTTGTCGCCCGCCTGGTAGGCCGGGGAGGCCTGGCGGACGGCCTTGGAGATGCTCTGCAGCGCGTTGTGGATCGCGCGCGTCTCCTGGTCCCACTTCGCGTGGGCGCCGTCCGCGGCGGTCTTCGCCTCACCCTCCCAGGTGCTGGAGACCGAGCGGATCTTCGTCTGGATGGCCTCCAGGGCCTCGTCCAGACGCTTCGCCTGCGCGTCGATCTGGTTCGCCGCGTCGTCGAGCGAGGCGTACGTGACGAGCATGATGCCGTCGTTGCCGGCCATGTTCCCTCCGTTTTTCGGTGGTGTCGTTCAGGTGGCGTGGTGCGGTGGCTTCGACGCGTACGTCAGAGGCCGGCGATGCCCGAACGGGCCGCCTTCTCGGCGCCCGCGTCGCCGGAGAAGCCCTCGGTGACGGAGACGCCGCGCAGGGCCGCCTCGACCTCGTCGTCGGTGTTGCTGGACGTGGTCCGGGTGACCTGGATGGCCTCCTGGAAGTTCAGCATCAGCTTGGCGATCCGCACCATGCCCTGGTTGATCTCGGTCTGCTTGGCGTCGAACGCGCCGGCGCCGATGCCCTTCCAGCGGCCTTCGAGGCTGTCGATGACGCCCTGGAGGGCCGTCAGCTGGCCCTTCACGTCATCGAACTTGCGGGTGAGCTCGTCCTGGAAATCCTTGAGACTCTGATCGCCAACCTTCAAGACTGACATGTGTCGCTCTCCCTTTCTCGGGTTCTCTCTCAACGAGGCTGCGTCCGCCTGTTCGCGGCGCGCAGTTTCGGTATGGGTGGGGTGGGGCGCCGTCCGCCGGGACCGTCAGGCCGTGCGGCGCTTCCGGGCGATCAGGACGCCCACGCCCGCGAGGACGACCACGGCCGCGACCGCGCCGATGACGATCCCCGTCTTGCTGCCGCCGTCCTCCGCGCTCGCCGCGCTCTCCGTGGAGCCTGCCACAGCGGAGCCGGACGTCGGCTTGCCGTCGGGGGCTTGTGTCGAAGCTGTTGCGGAGGGGGCGGTCGAGGCGTCCCCGGACGCGGTGGCCGAGGGGGCCGTGGAGGGGGTGGCGCTGCCTGCGGCGGCGCCGCCCGTGGGCTCGTTGGTCAGGGGGCTGATGTTCGGGTCGCCCGGATTGCCCTCGCCGCGCGAGATGTTGGCGTTGGGGCGGACGATGCCGTGGCCGAGGAAGTTGCTGACCGTACCCGGCTTCCAACCATCGCCTCGGGCGGCCGAGTCGAACATGACGCGGAGGACCTGGTTTCCCGTCCAGTCCGGGTGCGCGGACCAGATGAGGGCGGCGGAGGCGGACGCGATGGCGGTGGAGAAGCTGGTGCCGTCGCTCAGGCAGTACTTGGTCAGGGTCTTGTCGCAATAACCGGGCAACTGGCTGCCCGGAGCGGCGATGTCGATGAAATCACCGTGCTGCGAGTAGTCGGCCACGACGCCGTCCCGAGTCGTCGCCGCGACAGCAACGACCTCGGGATAGCTCGCCGGGTAATGCTTCTTGTTGTTCTTCACCGCGTTGTTGCCCGCAGCCGCGAAGACCAGCTTGCCCTTGGCCTGGGCATACTGAACCGCCTCGCGTTCTCCCTCGGAGTAGTACTCGCTGCCCCAGGAGATGTTGATGATCCGCGCGTCGGTGTCAGCCGCGGCCTTGATGGCTTCCTCGATGTCGAAGGCGTTGACGCTCTGCTGGTTCTGCCTCTCGGTGTCGCTCACTCGGTAGGGAATGACCTTGGCGTCAGGCGCCAGACCCCTGATGCCACCCTGTGCCCCGGAGCCGACGATGATCTCGGCGATGGTTGTGCCGTGGCCCGTGTAGTCGTCCGTTTCATCGCCCTTTGTCTCGGACGCGTCCCAGCCCTTGAGCACCCTGCCCTTGAGGGAGGGAGTGTCCGGATCGACCCCGCTGTCGATGACGGCGACCGTGATCCCTGTACCGGTCGACTTCTTCCAGATCTCCTCGGCCTTCATGGCATCCAGGTACCACTGCTGAGACCTCGCATCGGCAGCGACTGCCGTCGGAGCGACCCCGACAAGAGCCGTGGCCAGCACCACGGTCGCCGTGGTGCCGAGCAGCGCTCGCCGAAGCCTGCCGCCCTCGATCATTCCTGCCGTCATCCTGACTTCCGAGCCTTCCGGGGTGGTTAGTCGATCACCGGCGGCACGGCGCCGCGCCGGCGGTTGTTCCAGGTCTCTTCGTCTTCCGTCAGGTAGTCGGGGCGCGACGAGCCCTCGCGCTCCTGTTCCTCACGGTCCGGGCGCTGGCTGCCACGGCCGCCCATGCCACGGGGCGTCCCGACCACTCCGTTGGAGCTGGGGGTGCCTCGACCGGCGGGCCGCGGCGCCGCCTTGGCGTTGTTGGCGCCGACCACGCCGGCCTGGCTGGGGCGTGCCCCCGCCGTACGGCCCGCGGCCGGGCCCTCGCTGCCGACGACGGTGCCCCTCGGGATCCGGGATCCGGTGCTCCCGCCGGTGGTGCGCTGCGGGGTGCCGCCCGTGATCGGGTTGGCCCTGCCGCCCGCCGTACGGCCCGTGGCGGGCTGCCCGGGACGACCGGTCTGCGGCGTGCTGCGGCCGGCCTGCGTGGACTGGGAGGTGGCCGGCGGTCCACCGGCGCGCCCCACGGGGCCGTTGGTGCGACCCGTCGTCGGGGAGGTCGTCGGATTTGCCGGTCGACCCACCGTCGGAGAGGTCGTGGGGTTGACCGTACGGCTCATCGCCTGCGGGCCCTTCGGGCCGCCGGTGCGGCCGACGGCCGGCTGGGTCGTCGGTCCGACCGAACGGCCGAGGCCGGTCCGGCCGGTGGCGGTACGCGGCATACCCGGGTTACTGGTGATCTTGGGTCCGCTGGTGCGCGGCGGGGTGCCGAGCGTGAGCGGCGGGGGCATGCCGGGCCCGGTCGGCGGCGCGGTGTTGGTGGGCGCCGTCGGGGTGGGCGGGGTGTTCGTGAGCGTGGGCGGCGGAGCCGTGCGGACCGTGTCGATCTGGACCCTCGTGTCGTCCGAGGGCTTCTCCCGGATCGGCTCGGACCCGTCGAGCTCCCCACCGGTACGGGGATTCGTCGGGATGGTGCGGTCCTCGACGGAGCTGATGTGCCCGGAGGACTCCCTCGACAGACCTTCACGCGTGGAGCTGGAACCGGAGGAACCCGACTCCCCGGACCCGAATTCTCTGCCGGACGGCTTTGGCACCGCCGCCTTGTACGCCTCAGGCGGCTTGGGCATCTCCTGCCCTGCCAGCGTGCTCTTGGAGACCGCGTAGAACGACGCCAGGCGGTTCATCTGGTTGATGGCCTCCTGGCGGTCCTTCTCCACCTGGACGGCCTTCTGGTACTCCTCCTTCTTCTCGGTCTTCTCCAGCTCCGAGAATTCGGTGGGCTTCTTCTGGTCGGCTCGGGTGTCGCGCGGCGGCTTCGCGTTGCGGACCGAGGTCAGGCCGGTGCTGGCGACCTTCATCTGGGAGCCGGCCGCGTTGGCGACCTTGCCGATGTCCCAGGCGTAGGTCACGACCTCGGAGCCGTACCGCTGGAACTCGACGGCGGCTTCGCCCTTCCACTCGACGCTGCCGATGAAGGTGTTCAGCTCCTTGGCGGCCGCGTTGAGGGACTTCGTCGCCGCTTCCAGGGCCTCGCCGGCCTGCTCCAGGTCAGAGGGGTTGGCGCTGTCGAGGAGGTCGAGCATGTCGTTGAGGCGGGCGCCCTCGAAGGACGTCGAGCCGAAGACGCTGCCCTTGGGGCCGAGGCCGAAGGGGAGGATCTCGTCCAGCTTCTCCAGGACGTTCGTGGTCGCGTAGACCGCGTTGATGTCCTGGGTGTCCTTCGCCTGCTCCTGCTCCTGGGGCGTCAGGTTCGGCTGCGGGGGCGTGCCCGGGTTCGGGTTCTTCTCTTCACTCATCGTTCGTCACCCGATGCCTTCCGTCGAAGCCTGGGTATCGTCACGGCGCTCGTCGG
Source organism: Streptomyces sp. NPDC058955 (assembly GCF_042741435.1). NCBI lineage: Bacteria > Bacillati > Actinomycetota > Actinomycetes > Kitasatosporales > Streptomycetaceae > Streptomyces > Streptomyces sp. NPDC058955. Next base: position 25,376 of record NZ_JBHYKM010000101.1, read on the forward strand.
GCTGCGCCGGCTTCTTGCTCCGCTCCAGATCCTCGCGCCTGATGGCTTCGGCGCGCTCCTCGGCCAGGCGCGCGCGGATGTCGTGGAACCGCCGCCGCTGCTCCTCTTCCACGTTCTGGTAGCCGACGTCCGCCGCGTGGACGCCGATCTGGAGGAGTTCGATCTGGCCGCTGAGGGACTTCGACAGGGCCACCAGCGAGCTGTGGACGCGCTCGTACTCCGTGAAGAAGCCGTCGGCCTCGGCGAAGGCGATCTTCCCGGTGCCGAGCGAGCCGCGCGTGACGCGGTTCTGGCCCAGCTTCGCGGCGCCGCCGGCGCCGCCCTCCAGGTCCTTGATGACTCCGTCGATCCGGTCACGGAACTTCTTCAGTTCGCCGACGCCGAGCTCAAGGTTACTCACTGTCGCACCTGCCCCCGTCACCCGTTACCTCGAACACGAGCCAATCCTCCCCGTTTGCTCCTGCTGTCCTGCATTGCGATCGTGGCGACTCGCCATCCACCGATCACGCGCGTACCACTCTAGTGATTGCGACTGACAGGCCCAAGTCTCTTGTTCGTCACGAGACTTCTACAGTTCGTTTGTCATGATCGACGCTATCAGCGTGTGCGTCTGCAATGATCACCGGCCCGCCGCCACCGCGGTCCGCCGTCTGCGGTGGTCCCGTACGGCGACCGCCGCGCCCGCGATCGCCGCGACCAGGACGCCGCCGCTGACGACGACGTACGTCGCGAGGCGGGCGGCGCGCTGTTCCGGGGTCTCGCCGAGGTGGACGGCGGCCGGGGTGGGGGCCTCGGCTCGGGTGACGCCCTCGTCGGCGACGGGCTTCTCGATGGGCTTGTCGTCCTCGGTCAGGGCGCGGACGGGGTCGACGACGCCCCAGCCGACGAGGCGGTCGTGGCCGGCGACGGAGCGTTCGGCGGTCTGCTGGATCTGGGCGACGATCTGTTCCTGGGTCCAGTCCTTGTGCTCGCTCTTGATGAGCGCCGCGAGGCCGGCCACGTACGGGGCGGAGAAGCTGGTGCCGTTGTCGGCGCAGTGGCCGCCGCCCGGGACGGTGGAGACCATGTCGACGCCGGGGGCGGCGACGCCGACGAAGTCGCCGGACTGGGAGAACTGGGCGCGTTCGTTGTTGCGGTCCGAGGCCGCGACGGCGAGGACGCCCTGGTACGAGGCCGGGTAGGTGGCCTTGACATTGCCGCCCAGGCCGTCGTTGCCCGCCGAGGCGACGACCACGATGTCCGCGTCCAGCGCCGCCTTGACCGCCTGTTCCAGGAGGGGGGTGGGCTTCACCGCGTTCGCGGTGTCCTGGGAGATGTTGATGACGTCCGCCTTCTTGGCGATGGCGTGGCGGATCGCCGTCGCGAGCGTCACCGCGGTGCCGTTGCCGTCGGCGTCGTTCTGCTGGATGGGGATGATCGTGGCGTCGGGGGCGAGGCCGACGAAGCCGGTGCCCTTGGCGGGGCGGGCGGCGATGATGCCGGCCACCTTGGTGCCGTGGCCGACGGTGTCGGTGGTGCCGTTCTCCTTGCCGCGCTTCAGCTTGTAGCCGTTGGCGTCCTTGGCGTCCTTCGGGATCAGGTTGATCCCGCTCTTGGCGTCGACGGCCTTGGCCAGCTGGGGGTTGCGGGTGTCGACGCCGGTGTCGATGACGGCGACGCGGACGTTCCTGCCGGTGGACTGGGCCCAGAGTTCGTCGAGTTGGACGCGCTGGAGGGACCAGGGGCGGCCCTCGTACTTCTTGTTCGGGAAGGTGCACTGGCCGCCGTCGTCGGCGGCCGCCGGGGTGGCGGCGGCGAGCGGGAGGCCGAGGGCGCAGAGCGTCGTGGCGGCCGCGACGAGCGGGAGGCGCCGGAGCCGGCGCGGGGGCGTCCTCATGAGCCCTGCGGCTGGCGGGCGCCGCCGGTGGAGAGGCGGGGGCCGGTGGGCAGGAAGGTGGACCACTCGGCGGGGACGGGGAGGGGCTCGATGTTCTTGTAGCCGAGGCGGTTCTGCGCCTGCTGGGCCTCCGCCTGCCGGGCCTGCTTCTCCTCGTCCGAGCCGGAGGAGCCGATGCCGGAGTCGTCGGTGGCGGTGTCGCCGTTGGACTGCATCGCGTAGCGCAGGCCGGTGTCGGTGACGAGGAAGAGGAAGCCGCTGCTGGTCGTGGAGCCCTTGAACTGGCGGAAGAGCTGGCCCGAGCCGGGGGTGACGTACGCGCTGCTGGAGCCGGTCGGCAGGGTGGCGGGGAAGTCCTTGCCCGCCCAGGTGCTGAGCGTGGTGGCGCCGTTGTCCCCGTCGACCGCGCGGAGCACGTTGCAGACGGTGTTGCGGCTGCCTTCGGCGGTGCCCGCCTCGTTGACGGGGACGGGGACGGCCGCGGGCCACTTCTTGTCCCGGCCGAAGGCGTCGCCCGGCTGGAAGGCGCCGCCGCTGACCGAGGTGGCCTGGCCGTTCTGGCCGAGGTCGACGAGCTGGCGGCTGTTGAGCAGCAGCTTGGCGGTGAAGTCGGAGACGGGGGCGACGCGGTCCTGGAGGACGACGTACATCTGCTTCCTGGTGCCGTCGGTCGCGGAGAGGACCATGCCGACCTTGCCGACCTCGGGCGGCAGGCCGCTGACGCCGGCGGCGGCGCCCGGCTCGCCGGGGATGCTGGGGAAGGAGATGGTGTCGCCCTTGTGGAGGGTGTTCAGCCACGCCTCGGAGACGCGCTGGGCGGGGCGGCCCTGGCCGACGAGCTGACGCAGCAGCAGCTCGTCCTTCTCCACGGGGTACGCGGTCCCCTGCGCGTCGACCACGTAGCGGGTGCGGTCGGGGGCGGGTCCCTCGACGTACAGGAGCTGGCCGCCGGTGAGCCGTTCGGGGCCGTCGGTCTTGGCCTCCTCGCGGGCGGCGAGGACGAAGGCGGCCTTCTGGATGGCCCGGCCGCCCTCGCCGGGGCGCTCGCAGACGGCCCAGCGCTTGGCGGTGCCGGCCTCCTTCTCGTCGGGGAGGCGGTCGGGGGCGTACGGGATGCCGAGGGTGGCGCCGTGCGGGATCTTGCCGTTGTCGAGGACCGACTCGGAGACCGTGATGATCTTGTCCTTGTCGGGGTCGAGGAGCAGCTTCGCCGACGACATGTTGAGGACGGGGTGGAGCTGGGTCTTGTCGCCGGTCTTGAGCACCACGTACCGGGTGGTCGACTTGTCGGCGATGATCACGTTCTGGCCGGGCTTGTCCCAGTCCTTGGGGGCGACGGGCTTGAACATGCCCCAGGCCCCGAAGCCGGCCAGGATGACCACGCCGACGATGGCGCCCGGCACCACCGCGCGCAGCGGGCGCGGCGCGCCCTCCTCGGACCCCGTCGCGTTCGGCTGCACGAACTGCGCGACCAATCTCCGCTTCGCGAAGGTGTAGGCGTTCAGTTCGTCCCGTCGTGATGCCATCTGAAGTGTCGTCCCTCTCCCCGCCGGCCGACCAGGTTGCCACACTCGGCGGGTCCGTCCGCCGTCCCGCCGCCCCCTACTATGCCTGGCGGCACCCGTGTCTCACCGCTCAGGTAGGGTGATCGCCCGGTCAACGCCCATGGGAATTCGGCTATTACGGACACGAGGGGGCAACGCGGCGATGGGTACGGCGACGCGTGCGCGCGACGGGCGGCGGACCAGCGGCCGAGCGCCTCAATCTTCCCGACGGCAACGCAGCAACGGACGCGCCGAGGCGCGTGCCGGAGCGCCGGTCCAGGGAGGTCCGGGGGCGGTCCCCGCGACGACGACGCTGCGGCCGCTGTCGCGCACCGGACGGATCGGTCCCGTGCAGCTGCGTCAGCTGGTGCTGGTGGAGGCGGCCCTGGCCCTGGTGGCCGTCGGCTTCGTGCTGGGCGGTCTCTGGCTGGTCCCGACGTGTGTCGTCGCCGGTGTCCTCGTGCTCCTCGCGGTGATACGGCGCCGCGGCCAGGCCGTGCAGGACTGGATGGGGACGGCGCTCGCACTGCGGTCGCGCCGCCGTGACACCGAGCCCTCGGCGCCGGACGCGGACCCGTCCCTCGCCCCGGTGACCGAGAGCGTGCGGGGCTTCGGCGCCCAGCCGTACGTCGACCGGAACCACCGCACGGTGGGCATGCTGGGCGACGGCTCCTTCCTGACCGCCGTGCTGCGCGTCGAGGCGAGCGGTTCGGCGCTGCGGCCGGTCTTCGGCGCCCGCGCCTTCCCGATGACGCTGCTCGGCGACGCGCTGGAGGTCGACGACATCGTGGTCGAGTCGGTCCAGCTGGTGCAGCAGGTGCGGCCCGCTCCGGCGCCGCACCTCCCCCAGCAGTCGGTGGCCCGGCTCTCGTACGCCCCGCTCCAGGAGCGGACCGGCGCGCCCGCGCTGCGGCTGACGTGGGTGGCGGTGAAGCTGGACCCGGAGCGCTGCAAGGAGGCGGTGGCGGCGCGCGGCGGCGGCCTGGAGGGCGCGCAGCGCTGTCTGGTGCGGATCGCGGACCATCTGGCGAGCCGGATCACCGGCGCCGGTTTCCAGGCGGTCGTCCTGGACCAGGAGGAAGTCAACTCGGCGATCGCGACGGCGGCCTGCACGAGCCCGCACGCGGCCGCGCGGGCGGGCCGGGCCGGCGCCGCCCCGCAGCGGCGGACCGCCGAGACGTCCCGGGTGTGGCGGTGCGACGACCGCTGGCACACCACCTACGCGGTAGGGCGCTGGCCCGAGCTCGGCCGGGGCGCGGCCCCGCTGCCGCGGCTGGTGTCGCTGCTGACGTCAGTGCCCGCGTACGCCACGACGTTCAGCCTCACCGTGCGGCGCGGGAACCGGCAGGGCGCCATGGAGGTCGGCGGCCACGTCCGGGTCACCGGCGGTTCCGACAACGAACTCGTCCGGGTCCGCCGGACGCTGGAGCAGGCGGCGCGCACGGCGAAGGTCGGCCTGCTGCGGCTGGACCGCGAGCAGCTGCCGGGCGTGCTGGCGACGATGCCTCTCGGGGGTGCGCGATGACGGTCCGCGGCGGAGCGGTGAAGGGGCTGCGCGGTCTGCTCGGCCCGCGGCACGCGGGGCACACGGTCCCGACGGCCGAGCTCGGCGCGCTGTCCCTCCCGGTGGGCGACGACGGCGTGGTGATCGGCGAGGACGCGGAGGGCCGCTCGCAGTTGGTGGGCTTCCACCGCTCGACGCCGTACGACGTCCTGCTGATCGGCGGTCTGTGGACGGCGCAGGTGCTGGCGCTGCGCGCGGCCGCCACCGGTTCCCGGGTCGTGGTGGAGACGGGCCGCCCGCACGCGTGGGTGGGTCTGGCGCAGGCGGCGGGCGCGGGCCTGGAGTGCATCACGCTCCACGACGTGGGCCGGGTCCCGCCGCTGGGCGCGACCGTCGGCAGCCCGGCCGTCGTGGTGCGGGACTGCGGCATGCGGCCGCCGCGCGGGCGGGTCGTCTCCTCGCCGTGGCAGTCGGTGCTGACCCTGCTGCCGTACCTCAGCCCGGTGGCGCCGCGCCTGATGCGCGCGGCGACGCTCGTCGGCATCCAGCGGGTCTCGCCGCAGGAGGCCCGGCAGACCGGCCGGATCCTGGGGCTGACGCAGAACGAGGTGGACGCGCTGCCGACGCTCGCGGACGGCGTGACGCTGTGGTGCGCCGGCGGCGAGCGGCACTGGGTCATCACCAACGCCACGGACGCGGAGTCGGGCCTGCTCGGCACGGCCCGCCGCATGGACTGAGCTCCGGACGGGGGCGGGCGGCCGGCCGGGCGGGCGGCGCCCCCGCCCCCGCGCCGCCCGCGCCCCCCCCCAACGCCCTGTACCTCGCCTCGCTCGGCTACACGGTGGAGG
>NZ_JBHYKM010000102.1:0-3048 GCF_042741435.1 Streptomyces sp. NPDC058955
CTGGTTCTCGCACCCCCGCCGGGGGGCGGCCGGCACCCCCCGGCGCAGGGGGGGGGGGGGTTGGGCCGGGGGGGGGGCCGGGGCGGGCCCGCGGGGCCACCGCCGTCGTTCAGTCGCAGCAGTCGCAGCAGCACTTGCACGGGTTGCAGCAGCCGTCGCCCGAGCCGCCGCCGGAGCCTCCGCCGGAACCACCCCAGCCGCCGGAGCCGCCGGAGCCGCCGGAACCTCCGGAGCTGTTTCCACCGCCGCCCCAACCGCCCTGGGAGCCGCCGGAGTTGCCGCCGCCCCGGCCGCCACCGCCGCCGAACCATCCGTCACCGCCGGAGCCGCCCTGGTTCGAACCGCCGTCGCCGAACTCCACGGGCTCGTCCTCGCCGGCGTCCTCGGCGCAGCGGCAGCAGTTGTGGCACAGCCGGCAGTCGGCGCAGAGCCGGCGCCACTCGCGGCAGCGCCGGCACTCCCCCTCCGGCGGCCGGCCCGACGCCATCGAAGGGCCCTCCGGCGCCATGGCCGTGAGCGCCCCGACGCCGCAGGCCGTGTCCGTGCCGGTCTGCTGGGCCGGGTCGGCGGCGGCGCGGCGTTCGCCCAGCCAGGGCAGCATGCGGCGCGGGCCCGGCGTCGGGCGGCGGTGCTGGTGGTTCCGGTGCCGGGGGTCGAAGACGCGGTCGACGGCGCGCTCCAACTCCCCGCCCAGGAGCGTCCGCACCAGCCGGTCGTCGACGAACTCGGCGTCGGTCAGGGCGAGTCGGATGCCGTGGACGGCGTCGTCGCAGAGTCGGCGCACCTCGGCCCGGCCGGCGCCGGTCGCCGCGATCGGGTTCCAGGCGCCCGACGCCCGGTCCGCGTCCAGGTCCTCCACCGCGTCGAGGAGATGCGCCAGGCGGCCGAAGAGCCGGCCTGCTTCCGCCAGCGGTGCGGCGTTGCCCGGTCGGTCCGCGAGCACGGCGGTGTACGAGAAGGCGGCGGCGGTCGCCGTCTCGGTGGGTTCCGTGACCGTCAGCAGCGAGCCGCCGAGGCCGGTCGCGCGCTCGATGTCCGACTGGCGTTCCACCGCGTCGAGCAGCACCGCCGTGTCGAAGCCGAGCCGTTCGCCGCCCGCCGCGCCCGCGCGGTCCCAGCCGCGGGCGATCCGGCGGGCGGCCAGCGCCACCGGGCGGCGCGCCACCAGGCCGTCGCCGTCGGCCACATGGTCGCGTATCTTGGCCGCGGCCAGGACCAGCGAGACCGTCGCGGCCAGCCGCGCGCCCTCGCCCTGGGCGACGTCCGCCGACCGCATCCCGCGCAGCGGGCACGGCCCGGCACCGCGCCGCCAGTCCCCGGTGCGCTCGGACTGGGCCTCGGTGAGCACCGAGACGATCAGGCCGTCGTAGTTGGTGGCCACGCGCGCGAACTGCCCGTACTCGCCGCGCAGGGCCAGGCAGAGCCCGCACAGATGCGCCATCCACTCGGTACGCAAGCCCTCGCCGAGGCGATGGCGGCATGGCCTGATGATTCCGAACACCGGTGTTCTCCCCCGTAGTACGTGAGTCGCGGTCGCGCGGGACGTCAACCGTGGGTGACGTGGACGCGCGGCCGACATCCTAGAGGGTGCTTCCCCAGGAGTGTCCGTCGAGACGAGCAGCCCGCCGTACGGCGGCAGTTCGCCTAACGGCCGGGGGGCGCGGCCCGCAGTCCGAAAGATGGTATGGACCTGACAAGTCAGGGCGGCTAGCGTGTCCCTGCGCTCGCTTGAGAGCGCTCTCAGGCGTTTGGCTCCCCCACCCCTGGAGGTTCCGTGAAACGCACCACCCCCCTGCGCTCCGCCGTCGCCGCCCTGCTCCTGACGGTCGGCCTGGGCGCCGCCCAGGCCGGTGCGGCGAGTGCCGCACCGATCCCCGAGCCCACCGCCTCGGCGCCGGCCGCCTCGGCCGGACTGCTCGACGCGATGCGCCGCGACTTCGGGCTCACCTCGGCCCAGGCCGAGGAGCGGCTGCGGGCCGAGAAGGCCGCCGTCGCCGTGGAGAAGGCCGCCCGGGACCGGGCCGGCGCCGCCTACGGCGGTTCGTGGTTCGACCCGGCGGCCGGCCGGCTCGTCGTCGCCGTGACCGACCGCGCCGAGGAGGCGGGGGTACGGGCCCTGGGCGCCGACACCCGGCTGGTCCGGCACAGTGCCGCCGCTCTGGACCGCGCCAAGGCCCGCCTGGACGGGCTGAGCGCGCCGGGCGGGGTGGCCGGCTGGCACGTCGACCCGAGGACCAACAGCGTGGTGGTCGACGTCGTGCGCGCCGAGCGGCACTCCCCCGCCGTCCGGGCGTTCCTGGACCGGGCACGGGCCGGCGGGCCCGTCACCGTCGCCGAGACGGCGCAGGCGCCCCGTACGTACGCGGCCGGCACGGTCGGCGGCGATCCGTACTACACGGGCAACGTCCGCTGCTCGATCGGCTTCTCCGTGCACGGCGGCTTCGTCACGGCCGGGCACTGCGGGCGGGCCGGGGCGGCGGTGCGCGGCTGGGACGGGTCCGCGATGGGCACCTTCCAGGGCTCGTCGTTCCCCGGCGACGACTACGCGTACGTCTCCATCCACAGCGGCTGGTGGACCGTGCCGGTGGTGCTGGGCTGGGGCACCATCCCGGACCAGCTGGTACGCGGCTCGGCCGAGGCTCCGGTGGGCGCCTCGATCTGCCGTTCCGGCTCGACGACGCACTGGCACTGCGGCACGGTGCTGGCCAAGAACGAGACGGTCAACTACAGCCAGGGCGCGGTGTACCAGATGACCAAGACGAGCGTCTGCGCCGAGGGCGGCGACTCCGGCGGCTCGTTCCTGAGCGGCGACCAGGCCCAGGGCGTCACCTCCGGCGGCTGGGGCAACTGCTCCAGCGGCGGCCAGACGTGGTTCCAGCCGGTCAACGAGATCCTGAACCGGTACGGCCTCCGGCTCCACACCGCCTGAGCCCCGCCCCGGCGGACCGGGGGCGAGCAGGGCGACGCGCCCGCGGGCCCCCCCCCCGCGGGCCGCGCGCGGGGGGCCGTAGCGGGCTCTCGCGGGGGGGGCCGGGGGGGGGGGGCGGC
>NZ_JBHYKM010000102.1:3058-21043 GCF_042741435.1 Streptomyces sp. NPDC058955
GAGCGGTCGCGCCGCCACCAACCTTGGGCGGGGACCCTGTGGCCCGGCCGGCCCGCGCCCCCGGGGCCCGCGCGGGCGTCGGCCCGGCGCCGCGCGCCGGGGGTGGGGATCCGCGGCCCCCGGCGCGCGAGGTGCCGGGATGACGTGGCTCGTGACCCCCCTGGGGGCGCTCCTGGTGCTGTTCATCCTCCGTGACGTGTTCCACACGCTCTGGCATCCGACCCGGCACGGCGGGCTGAGCCGGGTGGTGATGCGGGCGGTGTGGCGCGCGTCGGCCCACCGGGGCGCGCGGTGGCGGCCCGCCGGGCTGGCGGGCCCGCTCGGGATGATCATGGTGCTCGCCGTCTGGGCGCTGACGGTGGCCGTCGGGTGGGCCCTCGTCTACTGGCCGCACATGCCGGACGACTTCTCGTACGCGACCGGGCTCGATCCGGACGAGCACGCGAGCCCGGTGGACGCCCTGTACGTCTCCCTGGTCACCCTGGCGACGCTCGGCCTGGGCGACATCGCGCCGACGGCGGGCTGGCTGCGGGTGCTCGCGCCCCTGGAGGCCCTGGTGGGCTTCGTGCTGCTGTCGGCGACCGTCGCGTGGATCCTGGGCATCTACCCCGCCCTCGCCCGCCGCAGGACCCTGGCGCTGCGGCTGTCCCATGTGCGCCGCAGCCGGGTGGGCGCGCAGGCGCTCGACTCGGACGGCGGGGCGGCGCTCCTGGACGGGCTCGCCGCCGCCCTGTCCACCACGACCGTCGACTTCATGCAGTACGCCGAGTCGTACTACTTCCACGACGCCGACGAGAACACGGCCCTCCCCCGCCAGCTCGGCTACGCCCTCGTCCTCGCCGACCGGGCGGACGAGGCCGAGCATCCGGACGTCCGGCTCTCCGGCTCGGTGCTGCGCAGGGCACTCGACGACCTGGCGGACGTGCTCGACGAACGGTTCCTGCGCACGGGCGAGGGCACCGAGCGGGTCTTCGCCGCCTACGCCGACGACCACGGGCACACCTGGGGGCCGGACAGCCCTCGCCGGGCCGGCGGAGACGGAGGACCCTGAGAGGTGGGGGGACGCCTCGTGAGGGAGTGACCGCCATGGACCCGCCGCTCACCCCGTCCGCTCCCGTCCGGGTGACGGCCGAACTCGACGCCCCGCTGTCCCGCTGGCTCTGGCTGGTCAAGTGGATCCTGGTGATCCCGCACTGGATCGTGCTGTTGTTCCTCTGGGTCGCCTTCCTTCTCGTCACGGTCGTCGCCTTCTTCGCGATCCTGTTCACCGAGCGTTACCCGCGGCCGCTCTTCGACTTCAACCTCGGCGTCCTGCGCTGGTCGTGGCGGGTGTCGTACTACGCGTACGCGGCGCTCGGCACCGACCGCTACCCGCCCTTCAGCCTGCGCGCCGAGCCCGACTACCCGGCGCGGCTCGACATCGCCTATCCGAAGCGCCTCTCGCGCGCACAGGTGCTCGTCAAGTGGTGGCTGCTCGCGATCCCGCACTACCTGGTCCTGGCGTTCCTCACCGGCGGCATGCGGGCCGGCTGGTGGAGCGGCGGCCTGGTCACCCTGCTCACCCTGATCGCGGGCTTCACCCTGGCCTTCACCACGCGGTATCCGCGTGACCTCTTCGTCCTGATCGTCGGCCTGAACCGCTGGGTCCTGCGCGTCGCCGCCTACGCGAGCCTCATGACGGACGCCTATCCCCCGTTCCGCCTCGACCAGGGCGGGACCGAACCCCGCGCCGGCACCGGGGCGCCGATGACATGAAGCCCTGGGATCCCGGGGGTTGAAGGTATCGGCACCGCCGTGCCAGGCTGTTCCGCAGTCCCGGGGCGGGGAGTTCCGGGCACTCACCCTCGGGGGGGCAGGCGATGATCCACATCACGCTCGGCGAGCGGCGCTACGTCGATCCGCGGGAAGACCAACTCGGCCGCAACATCGTCGGCTTCGACCCCATCATGGACGACGACGCCCTCTTCCACGCCAACCGCGGCTGCTGGGTCCTCGGCGAGCGGGCCGAGAAGGAGCGCTACGCCCTCCTCTCCCACGAGGGCCGGGTCCGCATGGCCATCGAGATCGACAGGCTCGTCCCCGTGGCGGGCGGGCGCAAGGTCATGGAGGGGCGGTACCTCCGGCCGGGCGACGAGGTCCACGACGCGTACGTCGGCAAGCCCACCCCCGTCGAGACGACCCGGAACCCGGTCACGTACTTCGACTCCCCCCACGGCGCCCGCAGCTGCTCCTGCGGCTGCGGTGAACTGGTGGCCGGCGGCTGGTTCGTGAGCGGTCACGACCAGAAGGCGCTGCACGCCCGGATCGCGAAGATCGGCACCGTGCGCGAGTTCATCGACTGGTTCGACAGGACGTACGCCGCGCCCGAGGGCACGGACGAGTGACCCGCCCCGTGGCCGAGCCCTCCTTCCTGGCCGCCGTCCGCGAGTCGTACGACACGGTCGCCGCCGACTACGTCGAGCGCATCCCGCCGCCGGCCGCGCTGGACCCGCTGTCGCGCGCGATGCTGGCGGCCTTCGCCGAACTCGCGCGGACGGCCGGTCTGGGACCGGTCGCGGACGTGGGGTGCGGCCCCGGCCGCATCACGGCGCACCTCGCCGGTCTGGGCGTGCCCGCCTTCGGCGTCGACCTGTCGCCGAGGATGATCGACCTGGCCCGGCGCGCCTACCCGGACCTGCGGTTCTCCGAGGGGTCGATGACCGCGCTGGAGACGGGGGACGACGAGCTGGGCGGCATCCTGGCCTGGTACTCCACCCACCACACGCCGCCGGAGTGGCTGCCGAGGGTGTTCGCCGAGTTCCGTCGCGTGCTCGCGCCGGGCGGCCACCTGCTCTGGGGCGACTACACCGGCGACGAGCGGCTGCGGCCGACCCAGGGCTACGGCCGTCCGGTCTCCTACGAGTCGTACCTCCTGCCCCTGGACCGCGTGGCCGGGCTGCTGGAGCAGGCGGGACTCGTCGTCACCGCGAAACTGGAACAGGAGCCCGGCGGCCGGGCGAACCGCCCCCACGCCTGCCTGCTGGCCCGCAAGCCCGCCGAGCCCTGACGGGGCCGGGCCGCCGTCTCCACGACCGTGGGCCGTGGAGACGCGGCTACCGGGAGCCCGGGGTGGTGACGGCGACCCCGCCCGGTGTGAGGACGGCGCGGTGGAGGCCGCCGCCCGGCCACCGCACCTCCACCCGCGGGCCGTCGACGGTCACGTGCGGCGGCGGGGGCGGCGGTGTCGCCGTGCCGGTGAGCCGCGCCACCGCGACGAAGAGCGACGGGCCGTCCGTCGCGGTGCGGCCGGCCAGGACGGGCACGGCCGCGCTCTCCCCCAGCGCCGTCCCGTCGGGCAGCCCGTCGCCGGTCGCGTCCGTGTAGCCGAGGAGGCCGCGCAGCGCCGAGGTCAGCCGGGTGCCGTCCGGCCCGGTGGCCACGGCGGTGGCGGTGACGTCCGGAGCGTCCGCGGCGCTGTGCGCCTCGCCGCCCGCGGGCGCCCAGCCGCTGAGGCGTACCTCGGTGCCCGGTGCGGCGCCCGTGACGAGGTGGAGGCGGAGCTCATCGGCTCCGGACGCGAGCACGAGCGAGGTCACGGTGACGCCGGGCAGCGCGGCGCCGCCGGCCTGCGGGCTGTGGGCGGAGGCCGCCCAGCCGTCGCCGGCGCCGAGCGGGCGGACGGGTCCGCGTGCGGTGAGCACTCCGTCGACCAGCAGGCCGAAGTGGTTGTCCGGGGTGTCCCCGTGGGCGGGGCCGGTGACGGTGGAGTGGGCGAGGCGGGCGTAGAGCGGGCTGTCGGGCAGCACCTGGCCGGCCGGCTGGTCGTCGCTGCCGTGGTTGTGGAGCCGCACGATCCCGTCGGCGGCGGTGGACTGGATCAGCCAGCCGGGCCGGGGCAGCGGGACCACGTGGTCCGCGGTCTCGGCGGGGCCGGGTTCCTCCACCGCCGTCCACACCGGGTGGTCCGGGGGCAGCAGCAGGCCGAGGAAGCCCTTCGACGCCCAGTAGGGGGAGGCGGGGCCGGAGTACGGCTGGACGGTCGCCGGGTGCGGTCCGAACCAGCCGAGGGTGAGCAGGCCGTCCGGGTCGAGGGCGCCCCGGTCGAGGAAGTACCGCAGGGCGCCGGAGGCGAGGCGCCGGGTGGCGCCCGGTGACAGCGGGGTGTGCCCGGTGAGCGCGCCCGCCCAGAGCGGCGCGGCGGCGGCGAAGCGGTAGGCGAGGGAGCGGCCCTGGTGCACGGGGGCGCCGTCGGCCCCGAAGGTGTGGGCGTAGCCGCGGAGGTAGCGGTCGAGCCTGTCGCCGTACGTGGCGAGCAGGGCTGGGTCGCCGGAGAGGTGGGCGTGGAGCACCGGGTAGAGGTGGAAGGCCCAGCCGTTGTAGTGGTCGAAGGCGCGCGGGCGGCCGTCGGTGTACCAGCCGTCGCCGAGGTACCACTGGTCGATCCGTTCCAGCCCCCGGTCGACGGCGTGCCGGGCGCGGCCGTCGGGGTCGGGGCCCGCTTCCGCCAGGAAGCCGCCGACCATGGCGGGGAAGAGCCACCAGTTGTTGTCGACGGGTGAGGGGCCGAGGCCGGGGGCGAACCAGGCGCGGACGCGTTCCCGGGTCGGCTCGTCCAGGCGGTCCCAGAGCCAGGGCCGGGTGAGGCGGAGGGCCACGGCGATGGACGCGGCCTCCACCAGGGCCTGCGGCCGGTCGGCGATCCTCGGCCAGGACACCGCGTCGCCGTCGGCGAGGTCGCGTTCCGCCGTCGGGTTCCTGGTGCCGGCGGCGAGCCCCGACGCGTACCGGGACAGCAGCCCGTGCGGGTCCTCGCCGCCGGCGCCGGCCACCCGGAGGGCGGCGAGCAGGAACGTGCGCGCGTACCCCTCCAGGGCGTCGGAGCGGCGCCCGGAGAGGCTGGGCCGTGCGCCGGGGAGGTCGACGAGCGCGTGCTCGGGTCCGGCGTGCCTGCTCACCGCGGCGAGCAGGCCGTCGGCGACGGCTTCCCAGTGGGCCCTGGTCCAGCCGGTGCTGGGGCTGAGCGCCCGGTCCTCGGGGGGAAGTCGGAACGAGGACATGGCGGCGCTCCCTGGTCGGCATCGATGGGGCGAATGTAGAAACGAGTTGATCAATCGTCAAGGTTTCATGATCGATCGATCTTCCGTTCTGGACTTCGATCACCTACGGCCGCAGGAGGACGAGCACTGCCGCAGGAGGGCGAGGTCCACGTCCGTCAGAGCGCGCACGACCGTCCGCCGCCGGGCGGGAGGGATGGCGGTGCGCGAGGGGATCGCCAGGACCGCGCAACCGGCCGCCTCGGCGGAGGCCACGCCGATCGGGGAGTCCTCCACCGCGACACAGGCCGCCGGGTCGGCGCCGAGTGCGGCGAGGGCCGCGCGGTACGGGTCGGGGTGCGGCTTGGTGCGCGGGGTCTCGCCCTCGGCCACCGAGGTGGTGAACCAGTGCCGGCCGAGGGCGTCGAGGACGGTGTCCACGACCGGGCGCGGCGAGGCCGAGACCAGGGCGGTCGGGAGGCCGGCGGTGGCGAGGGCCGTCAGGAGTTCCAGCGCTCCCGGCAGGGGGACGACCCGTCGGCGCACGAGCTCCGTGAAGCGCCGTTCGAGGGCCGCCCCGATCCTGCCGGGGGCGGTACGGCGGTCGGTACCGCCTCCTGGCCGGGCGGCGAGGTGGGCGGCGGTCTCGCCGATCGCCCGGCCGAGGACGAAGGCGCGGTCCTCGGCCGTGAGGACGACGCCGAGGGCGTACGCCTCCTCCTCCACCGCCCGCAGCCAGAGCCGTTCGGTGTCGACGAGCGTGCCGTCCATGTCGAAGAGGACGGCCTCCGGGCCGGTCCTCACCGACTGCTCCCCCGGCGGGCGATCCTGAGGGTGCGGATCTCGAAGGGGCGGAGCGCGAGCAGCGGCCCCGGGCCGTCGGGCCGGACCGGCACCGCGCCGGCCAGGGGGCGTTCCAGGAGGTCCGTCTCGGTCACGATCTCCCACGGGAAGCCGAGCGACAGCGTGGTCCTGACGCGGCCGCCGTGGGCCTCGTACAGCCGGACCACGACGTCGCCTGAGCCGTCGTCGGCGAGCTTGACCGCCTCGATGACGACGGCGTCGGCGTCCGTGGCGACCAGGGGCGCCACCGCCTCCGATCCCGGGACCGTGCGCTCGGGCAGGTTGAACGCGTACCCCTCGCGGACGGCCGCCGGGACGTCGGCGCCGAGGACGAGGCCGTAGCGGAGCCGGTGCCGGCCCTGGTCGGCGTCCGGGTCCGGGTAGCGGGGGGCGCGGAGCAGGGTGAGGCGGGCCGTGGTGGTGGTGCCGCCGTCGGGGCGGACGTCGCGGGTGACGTCGTGGCCGTAGGTGGAGTCGTTGACCAGGGCGGCGCCCCAGTCGTTCTCGCCGAGGTGCAGATAGCGGTGGGCGCAGATCTCGAACCTGGCCGCGTCCCAACCGGTGTTGGTGTGGGTGGGGCGCTTCACGTGCCCGAAGGGGATCTCGGCGGTGGAGTGGTCGGCCCGCAGGTCGAGCGGGAAGGCGGCCTTGAGGAGCTTCTCCTTCTCGTGCCAGTCGATCTCGGTGTCGACGTCGAGCCGCCGGGAGCCCTCGCGCAGCGAGAGGAGCTGGACGATCCGGGAGGCGCCGAACGTCCGGACGACCCGGACGCCACCGGACTCGGCGCGCACCTCGTCCGCGTCGGTGAGGTCGCGGACCGTGTTGCGGTAGAAGGCGTCGATGTCCCAGGCGTCGTACTCGTTGGGGAAGTCCTGGTGCAGCTGGAGCAGGTTGGCCGCGGTGCCGGGGGCGACGGCCTCGCGGCCGGTGGTCAGGTCGGTGGCGGAGACGACGAGGCCGCGGGCGTCGATCCCGATCCGTACGAGGCCGTTGTCGAGGACGAAGCCGTCACCGGACGGCACCGGGCCGACCGGCGGGGCGGTCGGTGCGGTGCGGACGGCCGCGCCGAGGGCGGGGACGCCGCCGTGGGCGTGCGGGGAGGCGTTGAAGACGACCGCGCCCTCGCCCTCGCCGGCCAGCGCGCGCTGCGCCGCGTCCACGATCCCCGCCAGTTCGGCCAGGACCTCGGCGTACGTCTCCTCGGCCTCGCGGTGGACCCAGGCGATGGAGGATCCGGGCAGGATGTCGTGGAACTGGTGCAGGAGGACGGTCTTCCAGAGCCGGTCGAGCCGCTCGTACGGGTAGCGGAAGCCGCCGCGGACGGCGGCGGTGGCCGACCACAGTTCGGCCTCGCGGAGCAGGTGCTCGCTGCGCCGGTTGCCCTGCTTGGTGCGCAACTGGCTGGTGAGCGTGCCGCGGTGGAACTCCAGATAGAGCTCGCCGACCCAGACCGGGGCGTCGGGGTACTCGGCCTCGGCGCGGGCGAAGAAGGCGGCGGGCCGCTCGACGACCACGCGCGGCGAGCCCTCCAGGTCGCCGAGGCGCGCCGCACGGGCCAGCATCTCGCGGGTGGGGCCGCCGCCGCCGTCGCCGTACCCGAAGGGCAGGAGGGAGCCGGAGGCCGCCCCCTTGTCCTGGAAGTTGGCGACGGCGTGGGCGAGTTCGGCGCCGGTGAGCGCGGAGTTGTAGGTGTCGACGGGCGGGAAGTGGCTGAAGATCCGGGTGCCGTCGATGCCCTCCCAGCGGAAGGTGTGGTGGGGGAACCTGTTGGTGGTGTTCCAGGAGATCTTCTGGGTGAGGAACCAGCGCACACCGGCGAGCTTCATCAGCTGCGGCATGGCCGCGTTGTAGCCGAAGGTGTCGGGCAGCCACATCTCCTCGGTCTCGACGCCGAACTCGTCCAGATAGAAGCGCTTGCCGTGGACCAGCTGGCGGGCGAACGCCTCGCCTCCGGTGATGTTGGTGTCGGGCTCCACCCACAGACTGCCGACCGGCAGGAACTGGCCGGTCCTCGCCTTCTCCTGGACGCGGGCGTACACCTCGGGGCGCCGTTCCTTGAGCCAGGCGAGCTGCTGGGCCTGGGACATGGCGAAGCGGAAGTCCGGGTGGTCGTCCATGAGCCGGGTGACGTTGGAGAGGGTCCGGGTCACCTTGCGGACGGTCTCGCGCTGCGGCCACAGCCAGGCGGTGTCGATGTGGGCGTGTCCCACGGCGGAGATCCGGTGGGCGCTGGGCGCGGCCGGGGTCGCCAGGGCGGGGCGCAGCGCCTCGCGGGCGGCGGGCGCGCTGCCGGAGACGTCCTGCAGGTCGACGGCGTCCAGGGCCGCCTCGATGGTGCGGAGGAGCTGCCAGCGGCGGGGGTCGGCGGCGGGGAGGGTGTGCATCAGTTCGCCGAGGACGTCGAGGTCCTGGGCGAGTTCCCAGACCTCGGTGTCGAAGACGGCGAGGTCCGCGCGGAGCAGCCGGTACAGGGGGTCGCCGGTGGGGTCCCCGCCGCCGAGCCAGGCGGGCGGGTGGCCGAGCGGGGTCGGCCGGTGGCTGTCGCAGAGGGCCGGGTTGGCGGCGGCCTCGATGTGGTAGGTGAACTCCTCCCCGCCTCGGACCGGTCCGTCGACCGCCGGGATCCAGCTGTTCCGGGGGTTGAGCGCCTTGACCACGGTGCCGTCGGGCCGGTGCACCAGGCCCTCGGTGGAGAAGCCGGCGCCGGTGACGTCGAAGCCGAGGTCGAGGACGACCTCGACGCGCTGCCCGGCCCACTCCTCGGGGATCCGGCCGGTGATCCTGAACCAGCTCGTCGACCAGGCCGGTCCCCAGCGGTGGCCGACCGCCACCGGCCGGTACGGCGCCGCCAGGCCCTCGGCGACCGGCACCGGCTCGCCGGGGACGTCCCAGACCGCCACCTGGAGCGGGGCGGTGCGGGCGTGCACGGCGGGCCGGACGCGTTCCCTGAGCACCCGCTTCAGGCGCTGCTCGACGAGGCGTTGGTTGCTGTGCATGCGTCCCTCCTGGCGGGGGTCGGTGACGGGAGGTCAGTCCTCTGCGGGGCCCAGGTCGGCACGGTCCCGGAGCTCGACGGTGCGGGTGGTGGTGGCGTGGAGTTCGAGGACGGTGATCTCGTTGCGGCCGGGGCGCAGGACCGGCCCGGGGACGTACAGGGTGGTCTGGGGGCCGCGGGACCAGTAGCGGCCGAGCGGGAATCCGTTGATCCAAGCATGGCCCTTGGTCCAGCCGTCGAGCGCGAGGTGGCCGTCGGCGGGTCGCTCCAGTTCGAAGGAGCCCCGGTGGAGGGCCGGGCCGACGACGGGGCCGTCGGAGGCGAGGGCCCGGGGGTCGAGCGCGTCGAGGCTGTCGAGCGGGAGGGGGCTGCTGTGCCAGCCGGTGAGTTCCCGGCCGTCGAGGGTGACGGGGCCGAGCAGGCCCTTGCGGTCGTGGATGCCCGGTCCGTAGTTGACCCGGCCCTGGTTCTCGACGAGGACGGTGAGGCGGGCGCCGGGCCGGGGCGAGAGGAAGGCGAGGGCGTGCTCGTGGTTCTCCCGCTCCAGTACGCCGACGGGCTGGCCGTCGACGAAGACCTGGGCCCGGTCGCGGACCTCGTCCACCCGGAGCACGGCCGGCCCGGCGGCCGTCAGCTCCGTCTCGTACCGTACGAAGCCGAAGGACTGTCCGAGCTGTTCCATGGTGAGCGGGCGGTCGGCGCGGACCGGGCGCCCGAAGAGGCCGTTCTGCTCGAACAGGGCCGCGGACGCGGTGAGTTCGACGCGGGCCGGGGTGAGTTTCGGGGCGGGTGCCGGGACCGGGTCGGCGGGGACGGGGGCGTGCCGGGCGATGGTCGCGCGGAACGCCTCGTACTTGGGTGTCGGGTCGCCGGACTCGTCGAGGAGGGCGTCGTAGTCGTAGGAGGTGACGGTGGGGCGGTAGGTGCCCTTGTCGTTGGCTCCGTTGGTGAGGCCGAAGTTGGTGCCGCCGTGGAACATGTAGAGGTTGACGGAGGCCCCGGCGGCGAGCAGCCGGTCCAGGTCGGCGGCCGCGTCGGCGGCGTCGCGGGTGGTGTGGACGGCGCCCCAGCGGTCGAACCAGCCGATCCAGAACTCCGAGCACATCAGCGGTCCGGTCTGCTGGGCCCGGCGCAGCCGGTCGAGGCCGTCGGCGACGCGGCTGCCGAGGTTCACGGTGCGCAGGACGCCGTCCAGGCCGCCGCGGACGAGGTCGCCGGGCTGGTCGCAGGTGAAGAGGGGCACGTCGACGCCGTGGGTGCGGAGCAGGGCGGCGAGGTCCGCGAGGTAGCCGGGGTCGTCGCCGTACGCCCCGTACTCGTTCTCCAGCTGCACGGCGATGACCGGCCCGCCGGCGGTGGACAGGTGGGGTCGGAGCGGCGGGAGGAGGGCGGCGAGGTAGGCGTCGACGGCCGCCAGGAAGCGCGGGTCGCGGCTGCGCAGGGCGATGTCGTCCTCGGCGAGCAGCCAGGAGGGCAGGCCGCCGCCCTCCCATTCGGCGCAGATGTACGGGCCGGGGCGGAGGAGCACGTGCAGGCCCTCGGCGGCGGCGAGGTCGAGGAAGCGGGGCAGGTCGAGACCTCCGTCCAGCCGGAACTCGCCGGGCCGGGGCGCGTGGAGGTTCCAGGGGACGTAGGTCTCGACCGTGTTGAGGCCGAGGAGGCGTGCCTTGTGGAGCCGGTCGGCCCACTGTTCCGGGTGGACGCGGAAGTAGTGCAGTCCGCCCGAGATGATGCGGAACGGTCGGTCGTCGAGACGGAATCCGTCGTCGGCGATCTCCAGTCGGGGCATGCCGGGGTGCTCCTCGGTGTGGGTGCGGGGGGGGGGTGATCAGGTGAGCTTGCGGCAGAGCAGAGCGTCGGGGACGCCGTAGTGGAGCCACTTCCAGGTGTAGGCGACGCCGGCCAGGTACTCGTCGTCGGCGCACTGGCCCTTGTAGGAGCCGGGGGCCCAGTCGCTGTCGCGGGAGCCGCCGGTGGCGGGCCGGTTGTCGCCCTTGTCGAACCAGAGGACGCGGCCGGCGGTGGGCAGGGAGGCGGTCGCCGGGGCGCAGAGGAGGGCGGCCATGGCGTCGGCGTTCACGCTGTAGCCGACGGCGAAGGTGCGGTCGGGGCACTGGAGCTTGTTGTAGCCGCTCGCCCAGTCGCCGCCGGTGACGTACCGCTCGTCGGTGACGACGGTCCACGCGCCGGTCCCCTTGGCCGGCTGCCCGGCGTCGGTGCACAGTCCGCGGCTGTCGCCGCGGCCGAGGCCGACGAGGCGCTGGGTGTCGGGGCAGTTGCCCTTGCGGTTGCCGGGTGACCAGTCCGGCCGGGCCAGCATGGTGGCGGAGACGTCGTAGTCGGCGTGGTCCAGGTTGAGCATGTTCCAGCGCGGGGTCCGGTCGACGCGGCCGGTCCTGGCGGGGGCGGTGACGAGTTTGTTCCAGTCGGTGGCGCGCCAGTCACCGGGGTCCATGACGCCGAGCCGTGTGCCGTCGGCGCCGTAGTTGACCATCGCCCAGGTGTCCTGGGGCCTGCCGTCGGCGCCGGTCCAGCCGACGAGCGGCCAGATGGCGAAGTCGGTGTCGTTGGTCACCATGATGTCGGTGAAGCGGCGGAACCAGTCGCGTTCCTTGGCGTCGAGGTCGCCGCGCCCGCCGGCGCCGAACTCGCTGATCCACACGGGGGCGGTGAAGTGCTGGCCGGCCCGGGTGACGAACAGGGCCTGGTCGTCGACGACCCTGACGAGTTCCTCGGGGGTGAGGTCCTCGTAGCGGGGGTCGGTGGTCTCGCCGGCTCCCGTGGCGCCGGTGTGGTGGGGGCCGGTGTAGCCGTAGAAGTGGGCGGCGTACACCAGCTTGTCGGAGTGGACGAGGGTGTTGGAGAGGGTGGCGACCGGGGTGAGGGTCGGGCGGCCGTGCGGGGTCAGGTCGGTGGGGATGCCCTGCCAGTTGATGCCCTCCATGACGATCAGCAGGTCAGGGGCCGCCCGGAGGATCTCGTTGCCCGCCTCTTCGAGCGCCTTGTTCAGGTCGTGGTCGTTGCCCCAGCCCCAGTTGGGGTCGTTCCAGGTGTCGCGGCGGACCTCGTTGCGCAGGTCGGCGCCGACGACGCGCTTGTTGGCGCGGTAGCGCTTCGCGAGGAAGACCCAGTCGTCGATCCACTGGCGGGTGGTCTGGCCGCTGTTCCAGCGTTCGTTGCCGTCGAGGCCGCAGCAGAAGCGGTAGCTGGTGGTGTGGTTGTTGAGGATGACCGCGAAGCCGTCGTCGGTGAGTTCCTGGATCACGGCGTCCAGGACCTGGAGCGGGGTCTTGCCCCTGAGCTGCGGGTTCGCGGCCACCGCCGCGTCGGGGACGATCGTCGTGTCGTGGACGAGCGCGTTGGCGAACGGCAGCCGGATGCTGTTGAGCCCGAGGGCGTGGAAGTCGGCGAGGATCCGGTCGACCGGCGTGCGGTCCAGGCCGAGCGGGATGTTGTGGGAGTTCTGGTCGGCCTGGTGGTTGGTCACGTCGCCGACGTCGCCGCTGCCCTCCCAGGTGCCCTGGGCGCCGGCCCAATTGCCGGACATGAGCTTGAAGCGGTCGCCGTCGGCGTCGACGACGTACCGGCCCCGGGTGGAGAGCGGTGCGGTCCACGAGGCGGCGAGCTGTGCGCCCGTCCGTGCGACGGGCCGGGGGGCGGGGTCGGCCTCCGGGGCGGCTTGGGCGCCCGGTACGGCCACGGCGACGAGCGCGGCGGCGGCGAGGAGCCGTACCGCGAGACGGACGGGTCTGGGGGTGCGCATGAGGTGTCCCTCCGGTCGGGTGGGGTGAGGGAGTGCGGTGGTACGGGCCCCGGACCGGCCGTCCGGGGAGATCGGGGGGGGTCGCGGGCCCGGGGTCAGCCCTTGAGGCCGCTGGTGGCGATGCCCTCGACGATGTAGCGCTGGGCGACGAGGAACATGACGACCAGGGGCGTGATGGTGACGACGGCTCCGGCGAACAGACCGGGCAGGTTGATCGTCTGCGAGGTGAGGAAGGTGGACAGGGCGATCTGCGCGGTCCAGGCGGACGGGTCCTGGCCGATGACCAGCGGCCACAGGAAGGCGTTCCAGCTGTCGATGAAGGAGAGCGCGCCGAGCGAGGCGAGCATCGCTCCGGAGCCGGGCAGGGCGATCCGGCCGTAGAGGCCGAGCCAGCCGAGGCCGTCGAGCCGCCCGGCGTCTTCGATCTCGCTCGGGAACTGCAGGTAGAAGTTGCGGAACAGCAGCACCGCGAACGGATTGAAGAGGCCGGGCACGATGATGCCCCAGAGGGTGTTGACGCCGCCCAGGGAGCCGACCACGACGAACGTCGGGACGAAGGTGACCGAGCCGGGGATCATCAGCGTGGCCACCACCAGGGCGAGCACCACGCCGCGTCCGGGGACCGGGATCCTGGCGAGGGCGTAGCCGGCGGCGGAGGCGAGGAGCGTGGACACCGGGGCGGTGACGGCGGCGATGAGCAGCGAGTTGCCGAGGGCCGGGCCCATGGAGACGGCGGGGTCGGAGAACAGGGCGGTGAAGTTCTCGACGTGCGGGTCCGAGGGCCACCACGTCCACTCGGGGGAGGTCAGCCCCTGGGAGTCCATGAGGGCGTTGCGGAGCATCAGGTAGAAGGGGGCGAGGAAGGCGGCGGTCAGGACGCCGACGAGCAGGCCGCGGGCGCCGAGGCGCGCGGTGCGGAGCAGTCCGTGCGGGGTGGTCATGCGCGGCTCACTCTCCTCTCCTGCCGAAGCCGGTGAACCGTCCCTGGAGGAGGGTGACGCCGACGATGAGGGCCGTGAGCACGAAGGCTCCGGCGGAGCCGAGGCCGTAGTTCTGGCTGCCCATGGCGGTGTTGTAGAGGTGGACGAGGGGGGTCTGGACGGGGGCGGTCCCGGTGCCGGACAGCCCGCTGTTGAAGAGGTTGTAGAACTCGTCGAACGCCTGGAAGGCTGCGATGAACAGCAGCATCAGCACGGCGACGGACGTGTTGCGCAGCATCGGCAGGGTGATCCCGGTCAGCAGCCGCCGGCCCGTGGCGCCGTCGAGCGCGGCGGCCTCGTACAGCTCCTTGGGGACGGCCTGGAGGCCGGCGAGGAAGAGCACCATGTAGAAGCCGACCTGGAGCCAGAGGCGCAGGGTGACGAGGACGATCCAGTAGAGCGGTGGCGAGGTGGTCTGGAGCCAGGCCACCGGTTCGGCGCCGAACCATCCGCCGACCGTGTTGGCGATGCCGGCCGGGAGGCCGTTGAAGAGGCTCATCTTCCACAGCAGTGAGGCGGCGACGTACGAGACGGCCGCCGGGATGAGGAAGGTGGTGCGGAACAGGGCCCGGCCGCGCCGGATGCGGTGCACGAGCAGCGCGAGCCCCAGGGAGGCGGCGAAGGTGACCGGCACGATGAACGCGGTGAAGACCAGGATCTGGAGGAGCGCGTCGCGGAACGCCTGGTCGGCGAGGAGGGTCCGGTAGTTGTCGAGTCCGGTCCAGTGGCCGAGGGCGATGGTGCCGCGTGCGTCGCTGAGGCTGAGCAGGAAGCTCCAGCCGATCGCGACGTATTTGAAGACGCCGAGCCCGAGGAGCGTCGGCGCGGTCAGCAGCGCGAACGCGAGCAGGCCGGACCGGCCGGCGCGGGGCCGGCCGGCGCGGGCGGCGCCTCGCGGGGTGACCGCGGGGCGCCCGGCGCGCGCGGGCTCGGGTGCGGTGGAGGTCGCCGCGTCGGTCATCGGTCTCACCGCCCGAGCTGCTTGTCGATCTCGCTCTGGGCCTTCGCGGCGGCGGCTGCGAGGAGGGCGGCCGGATCGCCGTCCCCGTCGGCTATCTTCTTCGCGGCGGCGTTGAAGGCGCTGCTCACGGCGGTGTCCCAGGTGCCCGGGTTGTGCCTGCCGTACTTCTCCGACAGCGCGACGGTCTCCTTGGCGGTGCCGGTGGAGAGCTTCTTCGCGGTCGCGGCGACGGAGGTGCGGGGCGGCACGTGGAAGCCGTAGCTCTCGGCGAAGTCCTTCTGGTGGGCGGTCTGTTCGATCCAGAGCCACTGTACGAAGCGCTTGGCCGCCGCGATGTTCCGGCCCTTGGCGTTGACGCAGCTGGTCCAGCCGCCGACCCGGACGACGGGGGTGCCGCCAGCCTTGAACGCGGGCCAGGGGAGCACGCCGAAGTCGTCCCCGAGCGCGGACTGGATCGCGGGCATCGCCCACAGGCCGCACCACTGCATCGGCACGACGCCCTGGGTGAAGGCGGCGGGGTCCCACCAGTCGGTGGTGAAGCCGAGCAGGAGCGACCGGTCGTCGTGCAGGCGCTGCAGGGCGGTGACGGCCTCCAGTGCCCGCGCCGATCCGAAGGTGACCTTGCCGTCGGGGGTCACGAGGTCGCCGCCGTTGGACCAGACGACGTTGCTCGCGCTGTCGCCGATGCCGTCGTTGCCGACGAAGAGGCCCTTGTTCTTCTTCGTGGTGAGGGCCTTCGCCGCCGCGGCGAGCGCGTCGAAGGTCGCCGGCGGGGTGATCCCGGCCTTCGCCAGGGTGCTCTTGCGGTAGTAGAGCATGATGACGTCGTCGATCATCTTGACGCCGTGGAGCTTGCCGTCGACGGTGACGGAGTCGAGGGCGATGGCGTTGAAGTCGCTCTTGGCGGTGGCGTACAGGTCGTCGAGCGCGGCGATCTGGCCGCGCCGGACCATGGCCTCGCTGAAGTCGCCGATCTCGAAGACGTCGGGGGCCGCGTCGGTCAGCAGAGTCGCGTTGAGCTTGCCCGCGTAGTCGCCGGGCACCCATGTCACCTTGACGGCGATGTCGGGGTTGGCCCGGGTGAAGGCGGTGGCGTAGCGGAGCACGGCCTGCTGGGTGCCGGCCTCGCCGTAGGCGTGGTACCAGACGTTGAGGGTGGTCTTCGCCCCGGCGGGTGAACCGCCCATGGGGTCGGTGGCGCAGGCGGTCGTGAGGACCGTCCCGGCGGCGACGAACAGCGATCCGGTGAGGAATCCGCGTCGGCTGAGCTCGGCTCTGCGTGCGCTCATGTCACATGTCCTTCGGTGAGGCTGTGCGGGGCGGGTGTCTTCCCTGGTCGGCGCCTCCGTCGGTGCTTGTCGGCGGAGGAGGGCGGCGGCCGGGAGTCGTACGCGACGGCTGCGGGGTCGGCGGGTGCGCGCCGCGCCGGTCAGCCGGCGCCGAGCGTGGCGGTGGCAGCGGGCTGCGGGAACAGGGCCTGGATGGCGACGGCGGCTCCGCCGCGGGCCCACTCCTCCCAGGGCAGCGGGCGCAGCGAGAGCGGGCAGCGGGACGCGGCCCCGAAGGCGTGTGCGGCGTACGCCTCCTGGATGGAGCGGCGGAAGAGGTCGTAGGCGTCCACTCCTTCGCCGCTGACGACCACCCGTTCCGGGCCGACCAGGTTGACGAGGGCGGCGATGCCGACGCCGATGGCGTGTCCGGCGCGGGCGAAGGCGTCGCGTGCCTCGGGGCTGCCCTGTCGGGCCATACCGACGACCTCGTCGAAGGTGAGGCGGGGGTTCGCGGCGGCCTCGCGGACCACGGCGAGGATGGTGTCGGTCGAGGCGATCGCCTCGACGCAGCCGCGTGCGCCGCAGCGGCAGCGCGGTCCCGCCGGGTCGACGCAGATGTGCCCGACCTCGCCGGCGACGCCGTGGGCTCCTCGCAGCAGGTGCCCGTTGACGACGAGCGCGGAGCCGATGCCGGAGCCGATGGTGACCAGCGCGAAGTAGCCGGTGCCGATGCCTTCGCCGAACCAGTGCTCGGCGACGGTCAGGGCGCGGACGTCGTTCTCGACGGTGACGGTCAGTCCGGTGGCGGCGGCGAGCAGGTCCGCGAGCGGCACGTCCCGCCAGCCGAGGAGGCCGGAGTGGCGGAGCCGTCCGCTGTCGCGGTCCACGTCGCCGTTGACCGCGACGCCGAGATGGCGCGTCCGGTCGCGGAACGCGGGGTCGCCGTCGAGCAGTTCGTCGACCAGCTCGGCGACGAGGCCGGCGACGGTCTCGGGGGTGCACGCGCTCAGCGGGCGGGCGGCCGTGGCGCGGATGCCGGCCCTGAGGTCGCAGACGGCGCCGAAGACTTCGTCGGCGCTGATCTTCAGTCCGATGAAGTACTCCCGGTCGGGGGCGACCGCGAGCGGGTTGACCGGGCGGCCGGCGCCGGGGGCGGTGCGCTCCGGCGGGAGTTCGTACAGGTAGCCGTCGTCGATGAGCGGCCTGGCCGCCTTGGTGACGGCCGTCGAGGAGAGACCGGTGCGCCGGGCCAGTTCCACTCTGCTGAGCGGGCCCTCGGCGAGGAGCAGGGCGAGGACCGCGGTCTCGGCGGGCGCACTGACCAGTGGCTGGGAGTGATGTCGAAACACGGGTGCAACGTAGAGCAAATAAATAACTTCTTCCAGTATTGATTGCGGAGTTGGGGCTCCCCTACGCTCGGGCCCGCCTCCGTGCCCATCTCGGGCCACTGGTACGCGACTTGGGCTGAAGGCTGTCCAAGTGGCGCTGGATACCGCCCTGTTCCCACCGCACGTCAGGGGATCCGTCCGTGCTCGCCAAGCTCCCGCCCCTCACCTTCGACCCCGGCCTCGGCCTCGCGGTCCTGCGGACGCCCCGCAGCGTCTACGCGCTCCGCGTCGCCGCCGACGGCAGCCCCCGGCACGTGCACTGGGGCGCGCCGCTGGACCCCGACGGCCTGGCGGCGCTGCCCGACGCGGTCTCGCCCGCCGCCAGCAGCTTCGAGGCGGACGCGGCGCCCGACGAACTCGCCCCGCAGACCGGGGCGCGGTTCGGACCGGCCGGCCTTCAGGTCCGTTTCGCCGACGGCACCCGGGGCGCCCAGTGGCGCTTCGCCGGTCACCGCGTCGACGGCGGGGAACTGCGGCTGCTCCTGGAGGACCGTCACCGGCCGCTGCGGGCCGAACTCTGCTACCGCGTACGGCCCGACACGGACGTCATCGAGCGCTGGACCGAGCTGACCCACACCGGTTCGTCCGGCCCGGTGGCCGTCGACCGGCTGGACTCGGCCTCCTGGACCGCTCCCCCGCTGGACGACTACCGGCTCAGCCATCTGGTGGGCGGCTGGAACAGCGAGTTCCAGCTCCGGGGCGGCCGGGTGGCCGGCGCCGCGCCCCGGGTGTAGAGCCGCCGCGGGCGGGCCCGGCCCCCCCCCCCCCCCCC
>NZ_JBHYKM010000102.1:21053-30719 GCF_042741435.1 Streptomyces sp. NPDC058955
AGGTAGAAGTGCTCCAGGCAGAGGCCCGTCCCCTCCGGCCGGAGGGTGACGCAGCCGGCGAGCGGCCCCGGCGGGGGGTCGCTCACCGAGGTGTTGGCGCCCCGGAATCCCGCCCGCCGCCCCCGCCGGCCCCCGCGCCGCCCCGGCGCCGAGACCGTGCTGACGAGCCGCCGGGGCCTGACCGGGCACCACGCGAACCCCTGGCTGGCCCTCGATGACGGCACCGCCACCGAGACGGGGGGCGAGGTCTGGAGCACCGCGCTGGCCTGGAGCGGCAGTTGGCGCGTCACGGTGCACCGCGATCCGGTCGACCGCACGACGTGGACCGGCGGTTTCGGTCACGAGGGGATCGGCTGGACCCTGCGGCCGGGCGAGACGCTGCGCACACCGGTGTTCGCGGGGCTGTACGCGCCGGACGGCTTCGGCGGGGCCAGTCGGGCCTGGCACGCGTATGTGAGCGGGCGGGTGCTGCCGGAGCCGGACCGTGACCGGCCGGTGCTCTACAACTCGTGGGAGGCCACCGGGTTCGGCGTCGACGAGGCCGGCCAGATCCGGCTCGCGCGGCTGGCCGCCGGGCTCGGGACGGAACTGTTCGTCCTGGACGACGGCTGGTTCGGCACCCGCCGGGACGACCGGTCCGGCCTCGGCGACTGGACACCGCGCCCCGACGCCTTCCCCCGCGGGCTGCGTCCGCTCGCCGACGAGGTGCACCGGCTGGGCATGCGGTTCGGGTTGTGGGTGGAGCCCGAAATGGTCAACCGGGACAGCGACTTGTACCGGTCGCGGCCCCGGGGGCGTGGGGGGGTGGGGGTGGGGGGGCCCCCCAACTCTGAACACCCGCACCGCTCTGGAGCGGGGGGGGGGGCGGGGGGGGCCCCCCCCCCCCCCCCGGCTCGACGCGACCGAGCTCCGTCATCAGCTGGTGCTGAACTTCGCCCGGCCCGAGGTGGAGGCGTGGGCGCTGGAGACCCTGGACCGGCTGGTCCGGGAGCACGACGTCGACTGGCTCAAGTGGGACGCGAACCGGCCCTTCACCGAGGCGGGCTGGGACGGGCACCCCGACCCCGACCGGCTCTGGATCGATCACACCCGGGCCGTCCACCGGATCATGGACCGGCTCCGCGCCGCGCACCCCGGCCTGGGCATCGAGGCGTGCGCGGGCGGCGGCGGGCGCGTCGACCTCGGCATCCTGGCCCGCACCGACCAGGCGTGGACCTCGGACAACACGGATCCGGTCGACCGGATCGGCATCCAGCACGGCTTCTCCCAGCTCTTCCCCGCCCGGGCGATGGGCGCGTGGGTCACCGACAGCCCCACCACCGGCGGCCGGCCCACCCCGCTGCGCTTCCGCTTCCACGTCGCCATGGCCGGGGCGCTGGGGATCGGCGGGGACCTGGCCTCCTGGTCCGAGGAGGAGCTGAAGGAGGCCGCCGAACTCGTCGCCGCGTACAAGCGGATCCGCCCGCTCGTCCAGCGGGGGCAGCAGCATCGCGTCGCCTTCGGCGGCCCCGTGTCCGCGGTCCACTACGCGGCGCCGGACGGCGGCGAGCACGCGGTCCTCGTCTGGCGCCCCGTGACCCGCTTCGGGCACCCGCCCGCGCCGGTGCGGCTGCCCGCGCTCGATCCGGCGGCGCGCTACAGGGACCCGGACCTCGGCGTGGTGCACAGCGGCGCGGTCCTGGTGAGCCGGGGCATCGACCCGCGGCTTCCCGCCGGCGACTACGCGAGCAGCCTGATCCGGCTCCACCGCGTCGCGTCCTGACCCCGCCCTCCGTCCGCCCACGACACCTCGGGACAGCCCATGGACAGCGCACCGGACCCCTCCCGCGTTCTCGTCGTCGGCATCGACGGCGTACGCCTCGACCTGCTGCCCGCGCTCCGCACCCCGCACCTCGACGGGGTCGCCAGGACGGGCCTCCTGGCACCGGTCGAGGTGGACGACGTGACGCCGACGATGTCCGGCCCGTGCTGGGCCACCGTCGTCACCGGCGTCGGCGTCGCCAAGCACGGAGTGTGGGGCAACCGGCTGGATGGCAACCGGCTCGACGTCTTCCCGGACTTCACGACCCGGCTCGCCGCCGACTGCGGCCGCCGCACGTTCGCCGTCGGCGGGTGGGCGCCGCTCTTCCTCGCCCGGGACGGCGGCCCGCTCTTCACCGCCCCCAGCCGGCTGGGGTTCGTCGCGCCCCGCGAGGACACCCCCGAGGGCTGGGAGGAGGTGGACGGGCGGGTGACCGCCGAGGCGGAGCGCCTCCTCTCCCTGGACGAGGAGCTCCACGCCGGCTTCGTCTATCTGGGCGCGGTCGACGAGACCGCCCATGTCCTGGGCTGCGGCCCGGAGTACCGCCGGTCCATCGAGGCGGCGGACCGCCGCCTCGGCCTGCTCCTCGCCGCGGTGCGCCGCCGTCCCGCGTACCCGCGGGAGCGGTGGACGGTCCTCGTGGTCACGGACCACGGGCACCGCGACGAAGGGGGCCACGGAGGCCGCAGCGCCCGGGAGCGGACGGCCTGGATCGCCGCGTGCGGTCCCGGCCCGTCCGCCGCGACGGCCCGGCCGGTCCTCCACCACGCCGACGTGGCCGCGCAGGTGTACGCCGCGCTCGGCATCACGCCGGACCCGCACTGGACGCTGGACGGCTCCCCGTTCCTCGTCTGAGCGGTCGGCCCGTCAGCGGGCGTCGGGCCCGGGCGGGGCGGTGCTCTTCCTGACCACGAGGCTCGTCGCCAGTTCCATGCGGGTGACCGCGGCCTCGCCGGCGCGCAGGCGCAGCAGCATCTGCACGGCCTCCTCGCCCATCGCGCGCAGCGGCTGGTGGACGGTGGTGAGGGGCGGGCTGGACCACTGCGCGATCATCACGTCGTCGTAGCCGACGACGGACAGGTCCTCGGGCACGCGCAGGCCGCACACCCGGGCGGCCTCCATGGCCCCGAGCGCCTGGAGGTCGCTGCCGGCGAAGATCGCCGTGGGGCGGTCCGGCAGTCGCAGCAGCTCCATCGCCCGCGCATGGCCGCCTTCGACGTGGAAGTCGCCGAAGCGGACGAGGGCGTCGTCGTGGGCGAGGCCGGCCATGTTGAGGGCGGAGCGGTAGCCGTCGAGCCGGGCGAGGGAGCAGAGCATGTCCTCGGGGCCGGTGACGATGCCGATGCGGCGGTGCCCGAGGTCGATGAGGTGGCGGGTGGCGGCGACGCCGCCGGACCAGTTCGCGGCGCCGACGGACGGCACGTCCGGTTCGGGGTCGCCCGCCGGGTCGACGATGACGAAGGGGATCGACCGGGCGTCGAGCTGGCGTTTCACGGCGTCGGGGAGCGACGAGAAGACCAGGACCACACCGATGGGGCGGCGTTGGAGCACTCCTTCGATCCAGTCCGGCGCGGGGGCGTGCCGGGTGCCGCTCTCGGTGAGCACGACGCTGGCGTGGTGGGCCTTGGCGAGGTTCTCGACGCCGCGGATCAGCTCCATCGCCCACACGCTGTCGAGCTCGTGGAAGACGAGCTCGATGAGGGGCGCCTCGCGGGCGACGCGGGTGGTCCGCCGGTAGGAGTGCTCTTCGAGGAGCCGTTCGACCTTGTCGCGCGTGGTCGCCGAGACGTCCTGCCGGCCGTTGAGGACTTTCGAAACTGTCGAAAGTGATACGCCGGCCTGCTGCGCCACCTCAGCCAGCGTGATGCGCCGGTTCTCCTCGTCGTTTCGCATCCGCGCAGCATAGAGCACCGTTCCCCGCGCCCACATGGTCACGCTTTGATAACGCGCCGCCGGAGGGTTGCCCCTCCGTCCCGGCAGGCTTAGCGTCCGGCAGCAGGAAGTTTCGGCGATGTGACCGAAACACTTTCGAAAGGCAGAGCGATGAAGCGGCGCACACGAGTCCTCAGAACCACCGTCGTCGGCGCGGCGTCTCTGGCGCTGGCCGCTTCCCTGGCGGCCTGCGGCGGCTCGGGGGACTCCGCGGAAGGCGGTTCGGGCACGATCCACGTCCTGGTCTACGGCGACGCCACCAACAAGGTGGAGAAGCAGCTCGTCGACACCTTCAACAAGACCTCGAAGGTCAAGGCCGTCCTCGACACCATCCCCGGCGCCGACTACCAGTCCAAGCTGCAGACGATCATCAGCGGCAAGCAGGCCCCGGACGTCTTCTTCAACTGGGGCGGCGGCAGCATCAAGCCCTTCGTCGACGCGGGCCTCCTCATGCCGCTCGACGACTTCGTCGCGAAGGACCCCGGGCTCAAGTCGAACTTCCTGCCGTCGGTCTTCGAGACCGCGGTCGTCGGCGGCAAGCCGTACGGGGTCCCCATGCGCGGCACCCAGCCCGTCCTGCTGTTCAGCAACAAGAAGGTCCTGGCGGACGCCGGCGTCACCGCGCCGCGCACCTGGGACGAACTCCTGACCGCCGTCAAGGCCCTCAAGGCCAAGGGCGTCACCCCCATCGCGCTCGGCGGCGGCGACCGGTGGCCCACCCAGATGTGGTTCCAGTACCTCTACGACCGGGTCGCCGGACCCGAGCTCTTCCAGAAGGCGGTGAACGGGGACAAGAGCGTCTGGGCGAGCGAGGACAGCAAGAAGGCTCTCGGCAAGCTGAAGGAGCTGATCGACGCCGGCGCCTTCGGCACCAACTACGACTCGGTCAAGTTCACCGACGGCGGCTCCCCCGCCCTCCTCGCCACCGGCAAGGCCGCCTTCGAACTCATGGGCTCCTGGGAGTACTCCACCCTCCAGGACGCCTACCCCGACTTCGTGAAGAGCGACCTCGGCTACGGCACCTTCCCGGCCGTCGAGGGTGGTAAGGGCGACCCGGCCAATCTCGCCGGCAACACCAACAACTACTACTCGGTCCTGAAGAACACCGAACACCCCGAAGCCGTGGCCGAGTTCCTGAAGCTCATGTACTCGGACGAGTTCGTCAAGGGCCAGCTCGCCATCGGCAACCTGCCCACGACGACCAACACCCCCCAGTTCCTGGACGGTTCGGCGAACCCCGCCTACTCGAAGTACCAGTACGACCTGGTGAAGAAGGCCCCCGCCTTCCAGCTCTCCTGGGACCAGGCGTACCCCCCGGCCGCCACCACCACCATCCACCAGGCCGTCCAGCAGTTCTTCAACGGACAGACCGACGCCGACGCCTTCATCGCCGCCATGCAGAGCCTGCCCGCGGCCTGACCCGCGGCCCGACCTCCGGAACGCCTGACATGACCACTACCACAGCCTCCGCCGTGGACAGCGCCGCGAAGACCGTCCCCCGCGGGCGGCCCGGCCGCCCCGCGACCGGAGTGGGCCGCCCGGGCTTCGCCTGGGCGGCGCCCGCCGCCGTCTTCTTCGGCCTGTTCGCCCTCGTCCCGCTCGTCCTGGTCCTCGTGCTCTCCTTCACCCGCTGGAACGGCCTCGGCTCCCCGCAGTTCGCCGGCCTGGACAACTGGCGCGGACTGCTCGACGACCCCGTCCTGGTGAAGAGCCTCTGGCTCAGCCTGCTCCTCACCGTCCTCGGCGTCGTCGTCCAGACGCCCCTCAGCATCCTGCTCGGCGTCTGGGCCGCCGGACGGCAGCGCAACCGCGCCGTGCTCTCCGCCGTCTACTTCGTCCCGCTGCTGCTCTCCATCACCGCGGTCTCCGTCCTGTGGCGCGCCGTCCTCGACCCCAACTTCGGCGTCCCCTCCCAGGCGACGTGGCTCTTCGGCGACGGCAACCTCTTCGGCACGCAGACCGGCGCCCTCGGCGTCCTCGTCCTCGTCAGCACCTGGCAGTTCACCCCGCTGCACACGCTGATCTACCAGGGCGCGGCGCGGTCCATCCCCGAAGTCCTCTACCAGGCCGCCCAGATCGACGGCGCCGGCCGGGTGCGGCAGTTCTTCCACATCACCCTGCCGCAGCTGCGCAACACCATCGTCACCTCGGGCATCCTGATGGTCGTCGGCGGACTCACCACCTTCGACACCATCCTGATCCTCACCCAGGGCGGGCCGGGCACCGACACCACGAACAGCGCCTACTACATGTACCAGAAGGCGTTCAAGAGCTTCGACTTCGGCGCCGCGTCCGCGGTCGCGCTGCTCCTCGTCCTCGTCGCCACCCTGGTCTCCCTGGTCATGGTGCGCCTGACCGGCTACGACAGGATGCGCAGCACCATGGAGGGCGTGTGATGCGGAAGCGCCCCAACTACCTCGCCGGATTCGGCTCGTTGGTCTGGCTGTTCGTCGTCGGCCTGCCGCTGTACGTGATGCTGGTCGCCACCTTCCAGACCCGGGCCGAGTACGCGGCGAACGGACCGCTCTCCTTCCCCGAGCACTTCACCCTCGACAACTACGTCAACGACCTCAACGACGGCTTCGGGCAGTACTTCCTCAACACGGTCGTCGTCACCGTCTGCGTGGTCGGCATCGTCCTGCTGCTCGTGCCGCCGCTCGCGTACGCCATCGTCCGCAGCGACGGCAAGGCCACCGGCCGGGTCTTCCGGCTCTTCCTCCTGGGGCTTGCCATCCCGTCCCAGGCCGTGATCGTCCCGATGTTCTACCTGATCAACGAGGCCGGCCTCTACGACAACCTGCTGGGCGTCATCCTGCCGACCGCCGCCTTCGCGATGCCCGTCTGCGCGCTGATCCTCACCGGTGTGATGCGGGACATCACCCCCGAGCTGTACGAGGCGATGACCGTCGACGGGGCCTCCCCCCGCCGGATCTTCCTCCGGCTGGTGCTGCCCCTGTCGAAGAGCGGCCTGTCCACGATCGTGGTCTTCTCCTCGCTCCAGGCGTGGAACGGCTTCCTGTTCCCGCTCGTGCTCACCCAGTCCTCGGAGAACAAGGTCATCACCATGGGCCTCTACGACTTCCAGACGGAGCACGGCGTCGACATCCCCGGTCTGCTGGCGGCCGTCGTCCTGTCCATGCTCCCCATCCTGCTCGTCTATCTGTTCGCCCGTCGCGCCCTGGTCCAGGGGCTGATGGGAGTCGGAGGAAAGTGACCGACACCGTGGCCATCCAGCCCCCCGCCCCGCTCCCCGCCTGGCGCGACCGCGCGCTGGACGCGGAGGCCCGCGTCGACGCGCTGATCCGCGAGATGACCCTGAAGGAGAAGACGGCCCAGCTGTACGGCGTGTGGGTCGGCGCCTCCGACGAGGGCGCCGAGGTCGCGCCGCACCAGCACGACATGGAGGAGCCGGCCGATCTCGACGCCCTGCTCCCCGACGGCCTCGGCCAGCTCACCCGGCCCTTCGGCACCGTCCCCGTCGACCCCGCGCTCGGCGCCCTGTCGCTGATGCGCACCCAGGAACGGATAGCCGCCGCGAACCGCTTCGGCATCCCCGCCGTCGCCCACGAGGAGTGCCTCGCCGGCTTCGCCGCCTGGGGCGCCACCGCCTATCCCGTGCCCCTCTCCTGGGGCGCGACCTTCGACCCGGCCCTCGTCCGGGAGATGGCCGCCGCCATCGGCCGCGACCTGCGCGCGGTGGGCGTCCACCAGGGCCTGGCGCCTGTCCTCGACGTCGTCCGGGACGCCCGCTGGGGGCGCGTCGAGGAGACCATCGGCGAGGACCCGTACCTCGTCGGGACCATCGCGACCGCGTACGTCCAGGGCCTGGAGTCGGCCGGGATCGTCGCCACCCTCAAGCACTTCGCCGGCTACTCGGCCTCCCGGGCGGGCCGCAACCTGGCCCCGGTCGGCATGGGCGCCAGGGAGCTGGCCGACGTGATCCTGCCGCCGTTCGAGATGGCGGTCCGGGAGAGCGGCGTCCGGTCGGTGATGCACGCCTACACCGACACCGACGGCGTGCCCTCGGCCGCCGACGACCGGCTGCTGACCGGGCTGCTCCGGGACACCTGGGGCTTCACCGGCACCGTCGTCGCCGACTACTTCGGCGTGGCGTTCCTGAAGACGCTGCACGGCGTCGCCGGCACGTTCGGGGAGGCCGCCGGGGCGGCCCTCGCGGCCGGCGTCGACGTCGAACTGCCCACCGTCAAGACCTTCGGCGCACCCCTCGCCGAGGCGATCGGGCGGGGCCAGGTGCCGGAGGAGCTGGTGGACCGGGCCGTGCGGCGGGTCCTCCTCCAGAAGGTACGGCTCGGGCTGCTCGACCCGGACTGGAGCCCGGTCCCGCCGGTGCTGCGCGGCGCCGACACCACGGCCGACCCGGAGGCCCTGCGGGGCACGGTGGACCTGGACCCGGACGCCAACCGCGCGCTGGCCGGACGGATCGCCGAGCGGGCCGTCGTGCTGCTGCGCAACGACGGCGTGCTGCCGCTCGACCCGCGCACACCCCGCCGGATCGCCCTCGTCGGCCCCACCGCCGAGGCCCCCACGGCCGTCCTGGGCTGTTACTCCTTCCCCGTCCACGTCGGCGGGCAGCACCCCGGGACGCCACTGGGGATCGAACTGCCCACCCTGCGCGAGGCCCTGGCGGCCGAGTTCCCCGACGCCGAGATCGTCGTGGCGCGCGGCACCGGCATCGACGACGCCGACACGGACGGCTTCGCCCCGGCCCTCGCGGTCGCCCGCGGCGCCGACCTCGTCGTGGCGGCGCTCGGCGACCGTGCCGGGCTCTTCGGACGGGGCACCAGCGGCGAGGGGTGCGACGCCGGGTCGCTCGGCCTGCCCGGGGCGCAGCAGCAGCTGCTGGACGCGCTCCTGGACACCGGCACACCTGTGGTGACGACCCTGCTGGCTGGCCGGCCGTACGCGCTCGGCCGCGCGGCCGACGAGTCCGCCGCGATCGTCCAGACGTTCTTCCCCGGCGAGGCGGGGACGGCGGCGATCGCGTCCGTGCTGAGCGGGCGGACGGAGCCGAGCGGCCGGCTGCCCGTCAGCGTGCCCCGGCACCCGGACGCCCAGCCGTCGACGTATCTGGCCTCCCGGCTGGGCCGGCGCAGCGAGGTGTCCAACATCGACCCGACGCCGGCGTTCGGCTTCGGGCACGGCCTCGCCTACACCACCTTCGCCTGGGGCGATCTGACGGTGGAGGAGGCCGAGGTGCCCACGGACGGTGTCGTACGCCTCGCCCTCACCGTGACGAACACGGGCGACCGCCCCGGCACCGAGGTCGTCCAGCTCTACCTCCACGACCCGGTGGCGTCCGTGGTGCAGCCGGTGCAGCGCCTCGTCGGGTACGTACGGGTGGGCCTGGCGCCCGGTGAGGGCCGGCGGGTCCGGGTGGAGGTGCCCGCGGACCTCGCGTCGTTCACCGGCCGGGCGGGGACGCGGATCGTGGAGCCGGGCGGGCTGGAGCTGCGGTTCGCGGCCTCCAGCACGGATCCGCGGCTGACCGCGCGGGTGACGCTGACCGGTCCGGTGCGGCAGGTGGACCACCGGCGGCGCCTTCACGCCGGGTTCGAGGTCCTCTGACCGTTCGGGTCGGGTGCGGGGCGGCGGTGGAGGCTGCCCCGGGCGGCGAGTTCGAGGGTGAGGGCGACGGCGACCGCCTCGACGGCGAGGAGGGCGATCAGGACGAAGACCTGGACGGCGCCGGCCGTGAGCGGGGACGCCCCGCCGAGCAGCATGCCGACGAAGGCGCCCGGCAGGGTGACCAGGCCGACGGTGCGGGTCTGGTCCAGGGCGGGCAGCAGTGCGTCCGAGGCCGCGGCGCGGGCCACTTCGAGGCGGGCGTGGGGGGGCGGGGGGGGGGCGGTGGGGGCGGCGCGCAGCGCCCGGGGCCGGGGAGGGCGGCCCAGGGGGGCGGGGGGGGGCCGGAG
>NZ_JBHYKM010000103.1:0-4968 GCF_042741435.1 Streptomyces sp. NPDC058955
GCGCCCGCCACACCCACACTCCCGACGGGGGGTGGTGTGGGGGGGGGTGGTGTCGGTGGGGGGGGGGGGGGGGGGCGGGGGGGGGCCGCCCCCGCCCGCCCCTCCAGGTCTGCAGCCCTTCCGCCCTTCCGCCCTTCCGCCCTTCAGCCCTTCACGCAGATGACCTGCTTGAGCTTGGCGACGACCTCCACGAGGTCCGTCTGCTGCTCGATGACCTTCTCGATCGGCTTGTACGCGCCCGGGATCTCGTCCACGACGCCGGAGTCCTTGCGGCACTCCACACCCCGCGTCTGCTCCTCCAGGTCCCGCGTCGAGAAGCGCCGCTTCGCCGCGCTCCGGCTCATCTTCCGGCCCGCGCCGTGCGAGGCCGAGTTGAACGACGCCGCGTTCCCCAGCCCCTTCACGATGTACGAACCGGTGCCCATCGAGCCCGGGATGATCCCGAACTCCCCGGAACCGGCCCGGATCGCGCCCTTACGGGTCACGAGCAGGTCCATGCCCTCGTACCGCTCCTCCGCCACGTAGTTGTGGTGGCAGGAGATCACCGGGTCGAAGGTCACCTTCGCCTTCCGGAACTCCCTCCGGACGGTCTCCTGGAAGAGCGCCATCATGATCGCGCGGTTGTACTTCGCGTACTCCTGCGCCCAGAAGAGGTCGTGCCGGTACGCCGCCATCTGCGGCGTCTCCGCCACGAAGACCGCCAGGTCGCGGTCGATGATCCCCTGGTTGTGCGGCAGCTTCTGCGCCACGCCGATGTGATGCTCGGCGAGCTCCTTGCCGATGTTCCGGGAGCCCGAGTGCAGCATCAGCCACACCGCGCCGGACGTGTCGACGCACAGCTCCACGAAGTGGTTGCCGGCCCCGAGCGTGCCCATCTGCAGCGCGGCCCGGTCCCGCCGGAACTTCACCGCGTCCGCGACGCCGTCGAACCGCGACCAGAAGTCGTCCCAGCCCGAGGTCGGGAACCCGAACAGCCGCTTCGGGTCGACCTCCGCGCGGTGCATGCCCCGGCCCACCGGGATCGCCTGCTCGATCTTCGAGCGGAGGCGGGAGAGGTCGGCCGGAAGGTCGTTCGCGGTCAGGGAGGTCTTCACCGCGGACATGCCGCAGCCGATGTCCACGCCGACGGCCGCCGGACAGACGGCGTCCTTCATCGCGATCACCGAGCCGACCGTCGCACCCTTGCCGTAATGCACGTCGGGCATGACCGCGAGGCCCTTGATCCACGGCAGCGTCGCCACATTCCGCAGCTGCTGCATCGCGCCGCCCTCCACCGTGGAAGGATCGGCCCACATCCGGATGGGCACCTGCGCACCCGGTACCTCTACGTACGACATACTTCCTCGATTCCCCCGAAAAGTCCGATAACGCAAAAACCGGAGCCAAAGCCCGTACAGGTGACGGCGGACCGGCATCAACGGCTGCGCGTGCGATAGACATTGTGTCCATCCGCCTTCAGGGGGCGGCAAAGGGTTTTCGGGAAAGACTTCGGGAGAAGGGAGCCTGGGACGGTGCAGCGAAAGAGGTTCTCACCCGGCCGCGCCCCCGCCACCCTCCTCGGCCTCGGCGCCGGTCTCGCCGTCACGCTCGGCGCGCTGACCGGCTGCTCGGCCGCGGACCCCGCCGAGGACGTCACCCTCGACGCGAAGGCCGGCGCCGCCGCCGCGCCCGTCGCGCCGCCCGGCCGCTACCGCACCCTGTTCGAGCCGTGCGGCGCCGTCCCCCAGGCCACCCTGCGCGAGCTGCTGCCCGGGACCGCGGCCCTGACCGACGCCGAGCGGGCCAAGGTCCTCCGCGGCACCACGGCCGTCACGTACGACACGGACCGGCGCGTCGGCTGCACCTGGAACGCGGACACCGAGGACGGCGGCGCCCACCGGCTGGTGCTCGACGTCGAGCGGGTGGTCTCGTACGACCCGACGGTGAGCGACGCCGCCCGGGCCCAGGAGGTCTACACCCGCAAGCAGCTCGCGGCCGGGATCGCCGTACCGGTGACGCCCACGCCCACCCCCACCGCCGCCACGCCCACCACCGCCACGGCGACCGCGACCCCGCCCGCGACGGCGTCACCGACCGGCACCCCCACCGGCCCCACCGGCCCCACGGGATCCACCGACCCCGCCGGACCCACCGGTCCCGCCACCGCCCCCACGGGCTCCCCGTCCTCCGGCGCCACGCCCCCCGCCGCGGGCACCCCCACCGCCCCGGCGACGACGGGTCTGGAGTCCCGCACGCTGGGCGGGCTCGGCGACATCGCGTTCGTGGACGACACGCTCGGCAAGGCCGGCGGGAACGGCCACCAGCGGGTCGTGAGCGTGGTCTTCCGCACATCGAACGTGATCGTGACGGTCGAGTACCGACAGCGCACGACCGGGGTGGCGGCGGCCCCGGACAGCAAGGAACTGCAGGACAGGGCCCAGAACCTGGCCCGGCTGCTGGCCGACCGGCTGGAGGAGTAGCCGACCGTCCGGTCCCCTGCGCGACCCCCCGGGCGGCGGGGGGACCACGTAACGTGTCGGCGTACCCAGGGCCGCCAGGGCCGCCGACCGGCGCCGGCCGTACGACAAGCGACTGAAGGAACCATGCAGCGATCAGCTCCGCGACTCACCCGCATTCTCGCCGCCGCAGCCGTCCCCGTGATGCTCGTCGTCGCCGGCTGCTCCTCGGACTCGGGAAGCGGCGGCAGTGGGTCCGGTGACACCGGCGCGGCGCAGGGGAAGGCGACCGCGACCGCGTCGGCGACCCCCTCTCCGACGCCGACGGTCGAGCCGGCGAAGTTCGCGGAGCTGCCGCCGGCGTGCAAGGCGATCGCGGCGAAGACGGCGTCCTCACTGGTGCCGAAGGCGAAGAACGAGAAGGGGACGGCGGCGGCCTCCACCGACCTGTCGCACCGCGGCGGCTGCTCCTGGAACGGCCTGGAGGACAAGGGCGTCAAGGGCTCGCAGTACCGCTGGCTCGACGTGTCGTTCTACCGCTACGACTCCGAGGTGTCGCTGGGCAGCGGCCAGGCCCGGGCGCAGGAGAACTTCGCCAAGGAGCTCGGCAAGATCCAGGCCACCACGGGTGCGAAGAAGATGAGCACCACCACGACGTCCGGCATCGGCGACGAGGCGAAGACGGTGACGTACACCGTGAAGAAGACCGGCGAGGACTTCGTGTACGCGTCGGTCGTGGCGCGCACGGGCAACGTGCTGGTGCTGCTGTCGTACAACGGCGCCGGGTACGCGGGCGCGCCGACGCCGGACGCGAAGAAGATCGTCGCGGGTGCGACGAAGGCGGCGAAGGAAGCGGTCGCCGCGGTGGCCACGGCCAACAAGTAGTCCTACCCCCGCGGCCGGGCCGGTCAACCCCCTTCGGCCGCACGGGTAGTGACACAAATCAACACAGACAGGCGTGTCCGAGCGGAGCCCGTCCCTCCCCAGGGGTTCGGGCTTCGCTCATGTGTGCCACCCTGGGGCCCGCGAGACGTCGAATCACGGGAGGGGATCGCGGGTGGCCGCGATGGAGCTGACACGCACACACCGCATACTCATCGGGCTCGTCATCGGCGGCGCGGTGATCATCGCGGGGATCGGTTTCGCGGGTTCGTACGCGGCCGTGCGCGAGCTTGCCGTGCACAAGGGCTTCGGTACGTTCTCGTACTTCTTCCCGATCGGCATCGACGCGGGCATCTGTGTGCTGCTCGCACTGGACCTGCTGCTGACGTGGCTGCGGATCCCGTTCCCGCTGCTCCGGCAGACGGCGTGGATCCTGACGGCGGCGACGATCGCGTTCAACGGCGCGGCGGCGTGGCCCGACCCGCTGGGCGTGGGCATGCACGCGGTCATCCCGGTGCTGTTCGTGGTGGCGGTCGAGGCGGCGCGGCACGCGGTCGGCCGGATCGCCGACATCACCGCGGACAAGCACATGGAGGGCGTGCGGCTGACCCGCTGGCTGCTGTCGCCGGTGCCGACGTTCCGGCTGTGGCGGCGGATGAAGCTGTGGGAGCTGCGCTCGTACGACCAGGTGATCAAGCTGGAGCAGGAGCGGCTGATCTACCAGGCCCGGCTCCAGGCCCGGTTCGGGCGCGGCTGGCGCCGCAAGGCGCCGGTGGAGGCGCTGATGCCGCTGCGGCTCGCCCGGTACGGCGTCCCGCTCGCCGAGACGGCCCCGGCGGGCCTGGCGGCGGCGGGCATCGACCCGGTCCTTCTGCCGCCGAACCCGGCTCAGGCCCAGATCCCGGCGCAGGCCCCGCAGCCGCAGCCGCAGCCACTGGCCATGGTCCAGGCGCCGGCGCAGGTCCTCCAGGAGCTCCCGACGGCCGGACCCGCCCCGGCACAGCAGCCGCAGCAGGGCCCGGCCCCGGCACCCCAGCAGATGCATCCGCAGGCGCATCCGCAGGCCCAGGAGCCCGCGCACCCGAACCACGAGAGCCCCTGGTTCGACACCCCGCAGGTCACCCCGGAGGGGTACGGGGGCTCGTACACCGCGCAGGCGGCGGACCAGACAGCGGACCAGGCCGCGGAGCAGGTCCAGGAGAACGCTCCCGAGGGCGTCCCCGGAGACGCCTCGGCGCCGGAGCCCGAGGCGGCGCGTCCGGAGCTGTTCGGGGTGCTGCAGCAGCCCGACCCGCTCCAGCCGCCCGACCCGCAGATGGAGGAGTTCCGGGAGATCGCCTACAAGCTGACGTACGGCTTCGTGCAGGAGCACGAGCGCTTCCCGACCCCGTTCGAGCTGGATCAGCTGGTGGCGGAGGCGTACGGCTTCCAGCAGCTCCCGGAGCCCCAGTCCGACCTGCTCCAGCTGGTCACCCCGGAGGTGCAGGAGCGCGTCCGCGAGGAGATGCAGGAGTACGACCCCTCCTGACCCGCCCGCACCCCGCACACGCCGAAGGGGCGGGGCCGCCGGGGGGGGGGGCGCGGCGGGTACCACCGGGGGGTGGCGCCGGCCGACCGGGGCCGCCGGCGGGCGGCGGCGGGCGGGTGGGCG
>NZ_JBHYKM010000103.1:4978-29670 GCF_042741435.1 Streptomyces sp. NPDC058955
CCGCGGGCCCGCTCCCCGCGAGGGGAGCGGCCCTTCGTTCACGCGTCAGTTCACGCGCCGAGCAGCTTGCGCACCCGGTCCGCGCCGACGGCGAGGAGCAGGGTGGGCAGGCGGGGGCCCGTCTCGCGGCTCACGAGGAGCTTGTAGAGCAGGGCGAAGAAGGCGCGCTGGGCGACCTTCAGCTCCGGCGTGGGCTTGGCCTCGGGGGTGAGGCCGGCCATCACCTTCGGGACGCCGTAGACCAGGGTGGTCAGGCCGTCGAGGGACCAGTGGCTGTCGAGGCCGTCCAGGAGCAGGCGGAGCGACTCGCGGCCCTCGTCGTCCAGGGAGCCGAGGAGCGCGGTGTCGGGCTCCTCGCGGACGATGGTGCGCTGGTCGGCCGGGACCTGGGTGGTGATCCAGTTCTCGGCGCGGTCGAGGCGCGGCCGGACCTCGTCGAGCGAGGTGACCGGGGACTCCGGGTCGAGGTCGGTGAGGATCCGGAGGGTCTGCTCGTCGTGGCCGGCGGTGATGTCGACGACCGAGGCGAGGGTGCGGTACGGGAGCGGGCGCGGGGTGCGCGGCAGCTCGCCGGCCGCGGTGCGGGCGGCACGCGTGTACGCGGCGGCGTCGGCGGGCAGCACGGTGCCGTCGGCGACCTTGGCCTCCAGCTTGTCCCACTCGTCGTACAGCCGCTGGATCTCCTGGTCGAAGGCGATCTTGAACGACTGGTTGGGCTTGCGGCGGGCGTAGAGCCAGCGGAGCAGCTGGGGCTCCATGATCTCCAGCGCGTCGGCCGCGGTGGGGACGCCGCCCTTCGAGGACGACATCTTGGCCATGCCGCTGATGCCGACGAAGGCGTACATGGGGCCGATGGGCTGGACGCCGTCGAAGAGGGTGACGATCTGCCCGCCGACCTGGAAGGAGGAGCCGGGCGAGGAGTGGTCGACGCCGGAGGGCTCGAAGATGACGCCCTCGTAGGCCCAGCGCATGGGCCAGTCGACCTTCCACACCAGCTTGCCGCGGTTGAACTCGCTGAGCTTGACGGTCTCCGCGAAGCCGCAGGAGGTGCAGGTGTAGGACAGCTCGGTGGTGTCGTCGTCGTAGGAGGTGACGGTGGTGAGGTCCTTCTCGCACTGCCCGCAGTAGGGCTTGTACGGGAAGTACCCGGCGCCGCCGCCGGAGCCGTCGTCCTCGGCGGCCGCGCCGGAGCCCTCGGCGGCCTCCAGCTCGGCCTCGTCGACCGGCTTCTGGGACTGCTTCTTGGGGGCCTTCTTCGTCCGGTACTGGTCGAGGATGGCGTCGATGTCACCGCGGCGGCGCATGGCGTGCAGGATCTGCTCGCGGTAGGCGCCGGAGGTGTACTGCTCGGTCTGGCTGATCGGGTCGTACTCGACGCCGAGCTCGGCCAGGGCCTCGACCATGGCGGCCTTGAAGTGCTCGGCCCAGTTCGGGTGGGGCGAGCCGGCCGGGGCGGGGACGGAGGTCAGGGGCTTGCCGATGTGCTCGGCCCAGGACTCGTCGATGCCCTCGATGCCGCCCGGCACCTTGCGGTAGCGGTCGTAGTCGTCCCACGAGATGAGGTGGCGGACGGTGTACCCGCGGCGGCGGATCTCGTCGGCGACCAGGTGCGGGGTCATGACCTCGCGGAGGTTGCCGAGGTGGATCGGGCCGGAGGGGGAGAGGCCGGAGGCGACGACGACCGGTTTGCCAGGCGCACGTCGCTCCGACTCGGTGATGACCTCGTCCGCGAAACGGGAGACCCAGTCGGTCTCGGTGCTGCTCTGAGCCACGGTCGGTACGTCCTTCTTTCCAGATCCTTGCGGGAAATCCCTCGGAGTCTTTAAGCCCTACACCAGTCATTGTCCCAGACGGAACCAGCCGCTCCGAGGTTGTCCACAGGCGGGATTCTCGTCGGGCGCGGCTTGTCCACAGCCGGGGAACGGCCGGGGAAGGTCGGGGAAAACACGTTGCCCACCCATGGGACACTTGACAAGCGATATAGACCACCGGGACA
The DNA here is from genome assembly GCF_042741435.1 of Streptomyces sp. NPDC058955. Classification (NCBI taxonomy): domain Bacteria; kingdom Bacillati; phylum Actinomycetota; class Actinomycetes; order Kitasatosporales; family Streptomycetaceae; genus Streptomyces; species Streptomyces sp. NPDC058955. The sequence continues at coordinate 6,975 of NZ_JBHYKM010000103.1, forward strand.
CCCGGACACGACACAACAGGAACGGAAGCTCATGGCCTCGGTCCCTTCCCTCGCTTCGACCGTGCAGCAGCGCCTCGCGGAAGGTCTCTCGGCAGCCCTGCCGGAGGCCGGTTCCGCCGACCCGCTGCTGCGACGAAGCGACCGGGCCGACTTCCAGGCCAACGGCATCCTGGCGCTGGCCAAGCAGCTCAAGGGCAACCCGCGCGAGCTGGCGACGAAGGTCGTCGACGCCATCCCGGCGAACGACGTGCTGCAGGAGATCGAGGTCTCGGGCCCCGGCTTCCTCAACATCACCGTGTCGGACGCGGCGATCGTGCGGACCCTGGCGGCCCGCGCCGCCGACGCGCGCCTCGGCGTGGCGCCGAACGAGTCGGCGGGCACCACGGTCATCGACTACGCGCAGCCGAACGTGGCGAAGGAGATGCACGTCGGCCACCTCCGTTCGGCGGTGATCGGCGCGGCGATGGTGGAGATCCTGGAGTTCACGGGCGAGACCGTGGTCCGCAGGCACCACATCGGCGACTGGGGCACCCAGTTCGGCATGCTCATCCAGTACCTGATCGAGCACCCGCACGAGCTGGACCACAAGGAGCAGGGCGCGGAGGTCTCCGGCGAGGAGGCCATGTCGAACCTGAACCGGCTGTACAAGGCGTCCCGCGCGCTGTTCGACGCGGACGAGGAGTTCAAGACCCGGGCACGCGCCCGCGTGGTCGACCTCCAGGCCGGCGACGAGGAGACGCTCGCCCTGTGGCAGCGGTTCGTCGACGAGTCGAAGATCTACTTCTACTCGGTCTTCGAGAAGCTCGACATGGACATCCGGGACCCCGACATCGTCGGCGAGTCCGGGTACAACGACATGCTCCAGGAGACCTGCCGGATCCTGGAGGAGTCGGGCGTCGCGGTCCGCTCCGAGGGCGCGCTGTGCGTCTTCTTCGACGACATCAAGGGCCCGGACGGCAACCCGGTCCCGCTGATCGTCCAGAAGTCCGACGGCGGCTTCGGCTACGCGGCGACGGACCTGTCCGCCATCCGCGACCGGGTGCAGAACCTGAAGGCGACGAGCCTGCTGTACGTGGTGGACGCCCGCCAGTCGCTGCACTTCAAGATGGTCTTCGAGACGGCCCGCCGGGCCGGCTGGCTGAACGACGAGGTGAAGGCCGTCCAGCTGGCCTTCGGCACGGTCCTCGGCAAGGACGGCAAGCCGTTCAAGACCCGTGAGGGCGAGACGGTCCGGCTGGTGGACCTGCTGGACGAGGCGATCGACCGCGCCTCGGCAGTGGTCCGCGAGAAGGCCCAGGACCTCACCGAGGAGGAGATCGCCGAGCGGGGTGCCCAGGTGGGCATCGGCGCGGTGAAGTACGCGGACCTGTCGACCTCGGCGGCCCGCGACTACAAGTTCGACCTGGACCAGATGGTCTCGCTCAACGGCGACACGTCCGTGTACCTCCAGTACGCGTACGCCCGTATCCAGTCCATCCTGCGGAAGGCCGGGGACGCGAAGCCGGCCGCCCACCCGGAGCTGGAGCTGGCGCCGTCGGAGCGGGCCCTCGGTCTGCACCTGGACGGCTTCGGCGAGGTGATCGCGGAGACCGCTGCGGAGTACGCCCCACACAAGCTGGCCGCGTACCTCTACCAGCTGGCGTCGCAGTACACGACGTTCTACTCGGAGTGCCCCGTCCTCAAGGCGGACACCCCGGAGCAGGTCGAGAACCGCCTCTTCCTGTGCGACCTGACCGCCCGCACGCTCCACCAGGGCATGGCCCTGCTCGGCATCCGGACGCCCGAGCGCCTCTGACGCCGCCGGGGCGGGTGGGTCACTGAGCGACCCACTCGCCCTTGTCGGCCCAGTAGCCGTAGACCGTACGGCCCTCGATCGCGCTGGTCCGGAAGGGCTGTCCGCCGTCGTCGATGCGTACGGTCCCCTTCTTGTCCCCGGTGCTCCACTCCAGCTCCAGGTACCAGGCGGCGGCGTACTCCTCGGTGTGGACGTCGAGGTTGAGGACCTGCGGGTCCCCGGTGGCGACCTTGTACGGGAAGTCCTTCGCGGGCACGACCCGGTCGCCGTCCTGTCCGGCGACGGCCTTCACGTACGGCCGGGGCGCGTCGAGGTCGACGTCGAAGGTCTGCGGGGTGACCCCGCTGCCGCAACCGTCGCCCATGGAGTACGCGGCCCGCTCCGGCGGCCGGTCGCGCTCGACGACCCGGACGCTGAGCCGTGACAGCACGACCGGTTCCTGGGTGCGTCCGGTGACGGTGACCTGGAGCTGCATGTGCCCGCCGTCGACGCCGCCGAGCGCGCGGGCCCACGGGCGGGTGTCCTGCGGCGGGGGCGGCGGGGGCACGTGCTCCGGCTTCTGGTCGAGGACGTAGTACTGGCCGCAGGGTGCGGCCCAGTTGTACGAGCTGACGCCGGCGTTCAGCGGAGCGGGCACCGCGACCGCGCCGCCGCGCGGCTCCTTCTCCCCGTCCCGCGCCACGAGGTAGGCCCCGGGCACGACGAGCGCGACGACCGCCACGGCGGCGAGGCCGCTGCGGAACCGCCCCCGGGAGGGCGCGCCGCCCCCGACGGTCTCGGACGTCATGACGACGACGGACTCGACGGGCTCAATGGGCTCAATGGGCTCAATGGGCTCGACGGGTCCGATGGACTCGCTGGACTCGCTGGGCTCCACCTGCTCCACGGGCGACGGCTCGACCGGCTCGACGCCCCGCCCCCGCGTCTCGTCGGCGACGATCCAGGCGCGGTGGAGCGCGACGAGTTCCTCGCGGGTGGCCCCGCACAGCCGGCCGAGCCGTTCCACGGGGGCGAAGTCGGTCGGGACGGCGTCGCCGTTGCAGTACCGGTGGAGGGTCGAGGTGCTGACGTGGAGCCGCTTGGCGAGCGCCCCGTAACTCAGCCCCGACCGCTCCTTGAGCCCCTTCAGCAGCCCGGCGAACCGGTCCCCGGTGTCCATCCGTCGCTCCCCCGTCACCGTCGGCGTCCCAGGAACGCGTTCCGGGCGAGGTACGTCTCCCCAGGTCACAGGGGGTGGAAGCGTTCCAACGTCCCCCATTGTCCCGCGTCCGTCGACAGCGGGTCACACCGGCTCGCAGCATGAAGCCATGCCGAACAGCCGCGTCACCGACGCCCTGGCAGTGACGGTGCTGATCATCTGCACCGCGATCGTGATCACCCTGCTCGACGGCCACTGACCGACCGATCCGCCCACGGGGGAACCACCATGCGTACGACCGCCCGCCGCCTCGCCCTGCCCGCCGCCGCCCTGGCCGCGGCCCTCGCCCTCACCGCCTGCCAGTCGTCCGACCAGGAAGCGACGGCCCCGGCACCGACGAAACCCACCCAGGCCACGGCCACGCCAACGCAGCCCACGGCCGCACCCACGCCCACGCCCACGACCGCCCCGACCACAGCGGCCCCGACGACAGCGGCCCCGCGCAAGACGAACACCGCACCGCCGGCCACCACCGCGGCCCCGGCCTCCCGCCCCACCACCGGGGCCGACGAGAGCGGAGCCCTCCGCCCCTGCACCGCCGCCGACGTGAAGGTCGTGGCGAGCAAGGTCAGCCGCCCCCTCAACCACCTCGCGCTGACCGTCACCAACACCGGCGCCCGCGCCTGCGACGCCGTCGGCGCGCCGCTGGTCGGCTTCGACCACAGCCAGGCGCCGATCAGGGTCATCGAGGACAGCAAGCCGCAGGCCGTGGTGAGCCTGGCACCCGGGGAATCGGCCTACGCGTCCCTGATCCTGACCGGGGAGCCGGGCGCGGACACCCACGGCATGACCGTCCGCACGATCAAGGTGAACCTGACCGTGGACAGCATGGTGACGGTGACGGCGCCGGAGGGCACGTACGTGGACGACGGCGCCGCCGTCTCGTACTGGCAGCGGGAGTTCGAGGACGCCCTCCAGTTCTAGGGTGCCGGCGCGCTAGCGGTTGATCGGGTACGACGTCCGGCCGGACACCTCGTCGATCTCCGCGTGCGCCTTCTGGAGCAGCTGCGAGGCCAGGTCCATGAGCGCCCGGGCACCGGCGATCTCCTCGCCCACCCTGAGCTGGTCCGGATCGGAGGGGTGCCGGTTCGCGGTGCCGTGGGCCCGGAACTCGGTGCCGTCGGTGAGCCGGACCATGGCCGCGGCCCGCGTCCGGTCACCCTCCTCCTTGAACTCCATCTCCACATGCCATCCGACAAGCGTGTGCATCATGAGGATCACCTCCACCGAGGTACCTGTCGGCTACCCCTCCAGAGTGCGCCGTCCCCTGCGCCCCCACCACTCGCCCCACCACTTCGCTCCGGCCCTCGCCCGGCCCCCGCCGGGCCCTCGTCCCCGCCGTCGCCCCGGCCGTTGTCAGTGTCGGCCCGTACGTTCTGATCATGGCGATGATCCCGAACCAGCTGCCCCGGCTCGTGTCCGACCCCGCCGGCCGTTCCCTCGGCCTCGACCTGCCGCCGGGGGACCTCACGGGCCCGTCGGACGACCCGTCCTTCTGGTCCGGGCACGCCCCGGCGGGTCCCGGCGGCTGGGCCGCCCTGCGCCCGGCGGCCCGCACGGCGGGGCTGCTGTCGGTGCTGCTGGCCGGCGACGACGACCTGGAGGAGTGGCATCTGATGCCGGAGGCGACGAGCGACCCGGCGGACCACGACGCCGACGAGGTCCTCGCCGAGCTCTGGGAGGAGTACCTGGCCTCGGAGATACCGGAGGAGGCGCGGGACCCCGCCATGACCGCCGCCGTGGCGGAGCTGTTCGGCGAGCAGCCCGCGTACGAGGAGATCGTGGCGCCGTACGCCGCGGGCTGGCCGGGGCTGGCCCCGGCGCGGCCCCTGCGCACCGACCCGGACCGGGCCGCCGCCGCGGCGGCCGCGGCGCTGACCGAGCCGGGCTCCTGGATGGAGGAGGCCCGGCCGGCCCTGGTCCCGGCGCGCCGCAGCGCCGACATACCGGCGGTCATCGGCTGGTCGGGGCCGCTGAACCACGAGGACGACGTGGCGCGGCTGTGCGCGGTGCTGCGCTCCTGGGAGGACCGCTTCGGCGCCCGGGTCGTGGCGCTCGCCCCCGCCACCCTGGTGGTCTCGGTGGCCGCGCCGCCCCGGACCGTGGAGGAGGCCGAGGCACTGGCGGCGGAGCACTTCGCGTTCTGCCCGGACAACATCACGCAGGGCGACCACGACACCCTGCGCGCATACGCGAGGGAGGCCCTGCTGAACGCCCCGGTCTGGGTCTTCTGGTGGGACTAGGCCCCGCCCCGATCAGACCCGGTCACCGGCTTCCGGCGGAGATCATCCGGGCGGCCTCGGTGGCCCAGTAGGTGAGGATCATCCTGGCGCCGGCCCGGCGGATGCCCGTGAGGGTCTCCAGGATCGCCTTGTCGCGGTCGATCCAGCCCTTCTCCGCGGCGGCCTCGACCATCGCGTACTCCCCGCTGATCTGGTACGCGGCGACCGGCACGTCCACGGCCTCGGCGACCTTCGCGAGCACGTCCAGGTAGGGCCCGGCGGGCTTCACCATCACCATGTCCGCGCCCTCCTCCAGGTCCAGCGCCAGCTCGCGCATCGACTCGCGGAGGTTGGCCGGGTCCTGCTGGTAGGTCTTGCGGTCGCCCTTGAGGGACGAGCCGACGGCCTCGCGGAAGGGGCCGTAGAAGGCGGAGGAGTACTTCGCTGTGTACGCGAGGATCGACACGTCCTCCTTGCCGATGGTGTCCAGGGCGTCCCGGATCACGCCGACCTGGCCGTCCATCATCCCGGAGGGGCCCACGACGTGGACGCCGGCGTCGGCCTGGACCTGCGCCATCTCGGCGTACCGCTCCAGGGTGGCGTCGTTGTCGACCCGGCCGTCCTCGGCGAGGACGCCGCAGTGGCCGTGGTCGGTGTACTCGTCGAGACAGAGGTCGGACATGATCACGAGCTCGTCGCCGACCTCGGCGCGGACGTCCCGGATGGCGACCTGGAGGATCCCGTCCGGGTCGGTCCCGGCCGTGCCGAGGCCGTCCTTCTTGGCCTCCTCCGGCACGCCGAACAACATGATCCCGGAGACCCCCGCCTCGACCGCCTCCACGGCGGCGCGGCGCAGCGTGTCCCGCGTGTGCTGGACGACGCCGGGCATCGCGCCGATCGGCACGGGCTCGGTGACGCCCTCGCGCACGAACGCGGGCAGGATCAGGTCGGCCGGGTCCAGGCGGGTCTCGGCCACCATCCGCCGCATGGCGGGCGTCGTCCGCAGCCGTCGCGGCCGCGCCCCCGGAAAGCTTCCATACGAGTTCATCCCCCGAATCTACGCCCGGCACCGCCCCCCACTTACCGACACCCTGTTGCCGCCCCCACCACGGCAGCGGCGCGGGCCCCCGCAAGGGGAACCCGCGCCGGAAGGGCGAGGTGGTGCCGGGAGGGCGCGCCTCGTTACGTCGTGCGGCGGCGGCGGGCGCCCGGGCGGCGCTCGCTCGGGCGGGTCACCGGATCGCCCGCCTCCAGCGCGGCCTCCCGCCGCCGGATGCCGAACTCGGCCAGCGCCTCCGCGAGCTTGTGCACGGACGGCTCGGGCGACAGCACGTCGACCCGCAGCCCGTGCTCCTCCGCCGTCTTGGCGGTGGCCGGCCCGATGCAGGCGATGACGGTCACGTTGTGCGGCTTGCCGGCGATGCCGACCAGGTTCCGCACGGTCGACGACGACGTGAAGAGCACCGCGTCGAAGCCGCCGCCCTTGATCGCCTCCCGCGTGTCCGCCGGCGGCGGCGACGCGCGCACGGTCCGGTAGGCGGTGACGTCGTCGACCTCCCACCCGAGCTCGATGAGCCCCGCGACCAGCGTCTCGGTCGCGATGTCGGCCCGCGGCAGGAAGACGCGGTCGATCGGGTCGAAGACCGGGTCGTACGGCGGCCAGTCCTCCAGGAGACCCGCGGCGGACTGCTCGCCGCTCGGCACCAGGTCCGGCTTCACACCGAAGTCGACCAGCGCCGCGGCCGTCTGCTCGCCGACCGCCGCGACCTTGATCCCGGCGAAGGCGCGGGCGTCGAGTCCGTACTCCTCGAACTTCTCGCGGACGGCCTTGACCGCGTTGACGGAGGTGAAGGCGATCCACTCGTAGCGGCCCGTCACCAGCCCCTTCACGGCCCGCTCCATCTGCTGCGGGGTCCGCGGCGGCTCGACCGCGATGGTCGGCACCTCGTGCGGCACGGCACCGTACGAGCGCAGCTGGTCGGAGAGCGACGCGGCCTGCTCCTTGGTGCGCGGCACGAGCACCCGCCAGCCGAAGAGCGGCTTGGACTCGAACCAGGAGAGCTGGTCGCGCTGCGCCGGGGCGCTGCGCTCGCCGACCACGGCTATGACCGGCCGGTGGCCCTCGGGCGAGGGGAGCACCTTGCCCTGCTTGAAGACCTGGGCGATCGTCCCGAGGGTCGCGTTCCAGGTCCGCTGGCGCGTGGTCGTGCCGGCGATGGTGACGGTGAGCGGGGTGTCCGGCTTGCGGCCCGCCGCCACCAGTTCACCGGCCGCCGCGGCGACCGCGTCGAGCGAGGTGGAGACGACGACGGTGCCGTCGGAGGCGCCGACCTCGGCCCAGCACCGGTCGTCGGCGGTCCGCGCGTCGACGAAGCGGACGTCGGTGCCCTGCTCGTCGCGGAGCGGCACACCGGCGTACGCGGGGACGCCGACCACGGTCGCGACGCCGGGCACCACCTCGAAGGGGATGCCCTCGGCGGCGCAGGCGAGCATCTCGGCGCCGGCGTTGCCGTCGAGGCCGGGGTCGCCGGTCACCGCACGGACGACCCGCCTGCCGCCGCGCGCGGCCTCCATGACAAGATTGGTCGCATCCCTCAACACGGGGACACCGGCGGTTGTTGACGCCTCTACAACAACCGTCAGCTCAGGCGTGCTCACGCCCGCGCGCGCATGGCAGCGGACGACGTCGAGGACCTCCGGCTCGGCGATCAGGACGTCCGCTCCGGCCAGGGCCTCGACGGCCCGGAGGGTCAGGAGTCCGGGGTCGCCTGGGCCTGCGCCGAGGAAGGTGACGTGGCCGTGGCCCGCGAAGACGGGGGGCACGGGGCTGGTGGTCGGGCTGGTGGGGCTCAAAGTGCTCGCTCCCCCATAAGACCGGCCGCACCCTTGGCGAGCATCTCGGCCGCGAGTTCGCGTCCGAGCGCCGCCGCCTCGTCGTGCGAGGTGGGAACGGGACCGGTGGTGGACAGCTGCACCAGCGTCGAGCCGTCGGTGGTGCCGACGACGCCGCGCAGGCGCATTTCGGTGACAACCTGCCCGTGACCGGGACCGTCGGCGAGGATGTCGGCGAGCGCGCCCACGGGTGCGCTGCAGCCGGCCTCGAGGGCGGCGAGCAGGGATCGCTCGGCGGTCACGGCGGCCCGCGTCTGCGGGTCGTCGAGAGCGGAGAGCGCGGCGACGAGGTCGGAGTTCGACGCCAGGCATTCGACGGCCAGGGCACCCTGGCCGGGGGCGGGCAGGACCGAGTCGACCGGCAGGTGCTCGGCCGACAGGCCGCCGAGGAGTTCCTCGGTGCCGCCGATGCGGTTGAGTCCGGCCGCGGCGAGGACGACGGCGTCGAGCTCGCCCTTGCGGACGTAGCCGACGCGGGTGTCGACGTTGCCGCGGATCGGGACGCAGGTCAGGTCGAGGCCGTGGCTGCGGGCGTACGCGTGCAGCTGGGCCATGCGGCGCGGCGAGCCGGTGCCGACGCGGGCGCCCCGGGGGAGCCGGTCGAGCGAGAGGCCGTCGCCGGCGATGAGGACGTCGCGCGGGTCCTCGCGCCGCGGGATCGCGGCCAGCACCAGGTCGGGGTGCTGCGCGGTCGGCAGGTCCTTCAGGGAGTGGACGGCGAAGTCGACCTCGCCGTCGAGCAGCGCGTCGCGCAGGGCGGCGACGAAGACGCCGGTGCCGCCGATCTGCGCGAGATGCTCACGGGAGGTGTCCCCGTAGGTGGTGATCTCCACGAGCTCGACGGGCCGGCCGGTCGCCTGCCGGACGGCGTCGGCCACGTGCCCGGACTGGGCCATGGCGAGCTTGCTGCGCCTGGTCCCGAGCCTCAGTGCCCTCTCGGTCATACTCGCCCTCGGTTCTTGACGTCGGCGTCATTCAGGTCGGCCCGGGAGACGGACGCCACCGTCTCCGGGTCGAGGTCGAAGAGTGTCCGCAGCGCGTCCGCGTACCCGGCGCCGCCGGGCTCGCTGGCGAGCTGCTTGACCCGCACGGTCGGCGCGTGCAGGAGCTTGTCGACGACGCGGCGCACGGTCTGGGTGATCTCGGCGCGCTGCTTGTCGTCGAGGCCGGGGAGGCGGCCTTCGAGGCGGGCGACCTCGCTGGCCACCACGTCGGCGGCCATGGTGCGCAGGGCGACCACGGTGGGGGTGATGTGGGCGGCGCGCTGGGCGGCGCCGAAGGCGGCGACCTCGTCGGAGACGATGCCCCGGACCTGGTCGACGTCGTTGGCCATGGGCGCGTCGGCGGAGGCGTCGGCGAGCGATTCGATGTCGACGAGCCGGACGCCGGGGATCCGGTGGGCGGCGGCGTCGATGTCGCGGGGCATGGCGAGGTCGAGCAGGTACAGCGGCTCGTCGCGGTGCGCGGCCGCGGCCTCGATCGCGTCGCCGGTGAGGACGAGTCCGGTGGCGCCGGTACAGGAGACGACGATGTCCGCCCGGCCCAGTTCGTCGCCGACGGCAACCATCTCGGCCGCGCGCGCGGCCACGCCCGTACCGCCGGGCTCGGCGAGGATCTCGGCGAGCCGCTCGGCGCGGGCGAGGGTGCGGTTGGCGATGACGATCTCGGCGACCCCGGCGCGGGCGAGGGTCGCGGCGGCCAGCGACGACATCGAGCCGGCGCCGATGACCAGGGCCTTCTTGCCGCGGGCCCAGCTCTCGACCCCGGTGTCCTGGGCGAGCTGCTCCAGGCCGAAGGTGACGAGCGACTGCCCGGCCCGGTCGATGCCGGTCTCGCTGTGGGCGCGCTTGCCGACCCGCAGGGCCTGCTGAAAGAGGTCGTTGAGGAGCCGGCCCGCGGTGTGCAGGTCCTGGCCGAGGGCGAGGGCGTCCTTGATCTGGCCGAGGATCTGGCCCTCGCCGACGACCATGGAGTCCAGACCGCAGGCCACCGAGAAGAGGTGGTGGACGGCCCGGTCCTCGTAGTGCACGTAGAGGTACGGGGTGAGCTCCTCCAGGCCGACGCCGCTGTGCTGGGCGAGGAGCGTGGAGAGCTCGGCGACCCCGGCGTGGAACTTGTCCACGTCGGCGTAGAGCTCGATGCGGTTGCAGGTGGCGAGGACGGTGGCCTCGGCGGCCGGTTCGGCGGCGAGGCTGTCCTGGAGGAGCTTGGCCTGGGTGTCCGAGGGCAGCGAGGCCCGCTCCAGGATGGAGACGGGAGCGCTGCGGTGGCTCAGACCGACGACGAGGAGACTCATGCCGGCATCACCGCGGGGACGTCCCCGTCGGGTCCCTTGCGGCCGCCCTCGGCGGTGGTACGGGTCGCGGCCGGCGGCACCGCGGGGGCGGCGGCCGTCGGGGCGGACTCGTCGCCCGGCTCCTCGCCGGCCTTCCGCTGCTCGTGGAAGGCGAGGATCTGGAGCTCGATGGAGAGGTCCACCTTGCGCACGTCGACGCCGTCCGGCACGGAGAGCACGGTCGGGGCGAAGTTGAGGATCGAGGTGACGCCGGCGGCGACGAGCCGGTCGCAGACCGCCTGGGCGACGCCCGCCGGGGTCGCGATGACGCCGATGGAGACGCCGTCCTCGGCGATGATCTTCTCGAGGTCGTCGCTGTGCTGGACGGGGATCCCGGCGACCGGACGGCCGGTCATGGCGGGGTCGGCGTCGATCAGCGCGGCGACGCGGAAGCCCCGGGAGGCGAAGCCGCCGTAACCGGCGAGCGCGGCGCCGAGGTTGCCGATGCCGACGATCACGACGGGCCAGTCCTGGGTCAGACCGAGCTCGCGGGAGATCTGGTAGACGAGGTACTCGACGTCGTAGCCGACACCGCGGGTGCCGTACGAGCCGAGGTAGCTGAAGTCCTTGCGCAGCTTCGCGGAGTTGACGCCGGCCGCGGCCGCGAGCTCCTCCGAGGAGACCGTGGGTACGGAGCGCTCCGACAGCGCGGTCAGGGCGCGCAGATACAGCGGAAGACGGGCGACGGTGGCCTCGGGAATTCCTCGGCTACGGGTCGCCGGTCGGTGAGTTCGGCCAGTTGCCACGGTGCTCCTGCGGGATGAGCGGGGCTGCAGGCGGCCATGCGTCCCAAGACCGCCCCGTCGAATGCAGGCTATGTCTTTGTGAACGCGTGCACAAAGATGGTGTCCGTTTTGTCTGGCCAAAGTGACCGGGGTCACGCGACCGGTTCTCGCCGCCACGGAACCGTCGCACGGTGCGACGCGTCGAGCTGCCGAAGGGGGCAAAGCCGCACACACTCCTCACGACGTGGCCCCCGAATGCCTACAAAACGTCCATGATGGTAACCGGCTTTCGGTCAGGCACCCAGTTCGCGCCGGAGCCGCTCCGGGTCCACCCGCCAGAAGGTGTGCTGCTCCCCGTCGACCAGCACGACCGGGATCTGCTCCCAGTACTCCTTGTACAGCGCCTCGTCCTGGAGGATGTCCCGCTCCTCCCAGCGCGCCCCGGTCTCGGCGCACACGGCCTCGATCACCGCCCGGGCGTCGTCGCAGAGATGGCACCCCGGCTTGCCGATCAGCGTCACGGTCCGCGCGGCCGGGTCCTTGGCCGCGTCCTTCTTCTTGGTACGTCCGAACATGCCGTCCATTGTCCCGCCCGGTCACGGTGGGGACCCGCACTGTTCACACGACGGCATCCCCACAAGTCGGGAAGGACCGAACAGACTGGCTATGCTCCAGACATGGCCGCTCTGGGATGGCTCACCCCCCGTAGGCGCTCCGCCACCGCGCGCAGCGTCCTCGCAGGCGAGGCCGCCGCCGAGGCGGCCCGCAAGACCTCGCTCCAGCTGGAACAGGAGAGAGAGGAGGAGGCCGCCGCCCTCGAAGCCGCCCGCGCCTCCGAAGCCGCCCCCGAGGAGCCCGAGTTCCCGGTCGTCGGCGACGTACGGGCGGCCGCCTTCTTCGATCTCGACAACACCGTGATGCAGGGCGCCGCGATCTTCCACTTCGGCCGCGGCCTGTACAAGCGGAAGTTCTTCCAGCGCCGCGAACTCGCCCGCTTCGCCTGGGCGCAGATCTGGTTCCGGCTGGCCGGCGTCGAGGACCCGGCCCACATGCAGGAGGCCCGCGACAGCGCGCTCTCCATCGTCAAGGGCCACCGCGTCTCCGAACTGATGTCGATCGGCGAGGAGATCTACGACGAGTACATGGCCGACCGGATCTGGCCCGGCACCCGCGCCCTGGCCCAGGCCCACCTCGACGCGGGCCAGAAGGTCTGGCTGGTGACGGCCGCCCCGGTCGAGACCGCCACGATCATCGCCCGCCGCCTCGGCCTGACCGGCGCGCTCGGCACGGTCGCGGAGTCGGTGGACGGCGTCTACACGGGCCGGCTGGTCGGCGAGCTGCTGCACGGCCCCGCCAAGGCCGAGGCGGTACGGGCGCTGGCCGCCGCCGAGGGCCTGGACCTCGCCCGCTGCGCCGCGTACAGCGACTCGCACAACGACATCCCGATGCTCTCGCTCGTCGGGCACCCGTACGCGATCAACCCGGACACCAAGCTGCGCCGGCACGCCAGGGACCGCGAGTGGCGGCTGCGCGACTACCGGACCGGCCGCAAGGCGGCGAAGATCGGCATCCCGGCCGCCGCGGGCCTCGGCGCCGTCGCCGGCGGCACCGCCGCCGCGGTCGCCCTGCACCGCCGGCGCCGCTGACCGCCGAATTCCGGCCCCCGGTACGGCGGGACACCGCCCCGTACCCGAACTCCCCCGCGTTTCCGGCGCGCCACGCCCGTGCCGATACGTTTCGGCTGCGATCATCTGCGACAACCACGGACCAAAGGGACTCACCCGTCCGTGGTCGAACAGTCGCGCACCCCTGGACTCCCGGGCATTCCCGCGCCCTTACCCAGGAGCGGCCCGGATCACTCTCCTCTACCGCACATGAGCACAACGCAACGCCGACGCAGTCACACTCGGAAGTCACTCGATCAATAACCGGTCACCAAGTGCGACTTGATCCGTCCGCAACCTATAACTGAAGCGACGTAATCGATGATTTAGGCAACTGGGTGTAGCGCTGCCTGTACGAAGCGTTATTCTCCTCAGACGCACAGCGGAACCCTCCCGTCGCCACGACGAGTGAACGGCTCCGCACTGCACGTGATGGAAGCTCTGCCTCTGGGAGTCCCGTGTACCCACACGTCGGGGTTGACGCCTCGGGCCTGGCTACGCTGCGCGCAACGGTCCTCGACCACTTGCGTGGCTTCGTCCCCACCGCGTACGCCGGTCCTGCCTTCGCCTTCGCCGCACCGGCACCCGCCGGCCCCTGCTATGCCCTGGCCGACGGCGGTGCCGCCGTCGGCAGACGGGGCGCGCGCGGGGGCGCCGGAAGCCCGGCCACCGCCCGACGCCCCACCGCCGACAGCGACAGCGCCCGCATGATGGACCTGGTCGAGCGCGCCCAGGCCGGCGAGGCCGAGGCGTTCGGCAGGCTGTACGACCAGTACAGCGACACCGTCTACCGGTACATCTACTACCGCGTCGGCGGGAAGGCGACGGCCGAGGACCTCACCAGTGAGACGTTCCTGCGCGCCCTGCGCCGGATCTCCACCTTCACCTGGCAGGGCCGCGACTTCGGCGCCTGGCTCGTCACCATCGCCCGCAACCTGGTCGCCGACCACTTCAAGTCCAGCCGCTTCCGGCTGGAGGTCACCACCGGCGAGATGCTCGACGCCAACGAGGTCGAACGCAGCCCGGAGGACTCCGTCCTCGAGTCCCTCTCCAACGCCGCGCTCCTCGACGCCGTCCGCCGCCTCAACCCCCAGCAGCAGGAGTGCGTGACCCTCCGCTTCCTCCAGGGCCTCTCGGTCGCCGAGACCGCGCGGGTCATGGGGAAGAACGAGGGCGCCATCAAGACCCTCCAGTACCGGGCCGTCCGCACCCTCGCCCGGCTCCTGCCCGAAGACGCCCGCTAGCCCACCCGGGCCGCCGACCGCCGCCACCGCTCTCCCCCGCGTACCCCTCCCCCGTTCACGTCCCCCTCGGCCCCGTCCCCAGTGAAGCCACTTGTCCCCCTCACCCGTACTTCACCCGCACCCCTCCCCCCACGCCACCACTGCCCGTCCCAAATCACAGTCGGTGACGCATCGATGACGCACTGGTCCGATCATCTTTCGCGCGTAACCCAAGTGCCGCGCCGCTCGTTGTGCGAAATGCAGGCTCCCTGTGGTCACGCCCTGCCCGCAGACACTCACTCGTTCGTGTGGATCTGCTCAAGGCGGGCAACCTTCCGGACCCCTTGGGGAGTCGACCGTCATGACGAGAGGAGGTGCCGCCAGTGATCGCGAACGTGCACCGGCGGGCGAACGCCTTCGCCCAGGCCCTGGAGGACCGGACGCCCGAGGGCGAGGCCGACCGGCCCGACCCCACGGCCGACACGGGCGACCAGGGACGGCTGTTGGCCTTGGCGAGCGGTCTCGGCGAACTGCCGAAGCCGGAGCTCGACCCCGAGGTCAAGGTGGTGCAGCGAGCCCAGCTCGTCGCCGCCATGGAGGCGATGTTCGCCCAGGGGACGGCCGCCGCGGGCCCTACCGTCCCGGAACAGCGGACCACGAGGGGCGCCCACCGGGCGTCCCCCCTGCGGAAACTCCGCCCCCGTTCCCGCTGGAGCAAGGGACTCGCCGCGGGCGGCCTCACCGTCGGTGTGGCGGCCGGAGCCTTCGGCGGCGTCGCCGCCGCCAGCTCCGACGCCCTCCCCGGTGACTCGCTCTACGGGCTCAAGCGGGGCATGGAGGACCTCAAGCTCGGCATGGCCGACGACGACGCCGACCGCGGGGGCATCTACCTCGACCAGGCGTCCACCCGGCTCAGCGAGGCCCGCCGGCTCATGGAGCGCGCCCGCTCGGGCGAGCTCGACCACGAGTCCCTCGGCGAGATCCGCCGCGCCCTCGGCGGCATGAAACACGACGCCGAGGAAGGCCACCGGCTGCTCCGCCAGGCGTACGACCGGGACGGCGAGATCGCCCCGATGGCCCGGCTGAACTCCTTCGCCCAGGCCCACCGGGACACCTGGGACGGCCTGCGCGGCCGCCTCCCCGTCCAGCTCGCCGACGTCGGCGAAGAGGTCACCGACGTCTTCGACGCCATAGACCAGGAGGTCGAGCCGCTCCAGTCGATGCTGCCCCGCACCCCCGAGACGGGCGCGGTCGACCCCGGCGGCTCCAGCAGCAGCCCCACCGCCCGGCAGCACCAGCAGGGCACGGACCCCCAGCAGCCCCCGGCCACCCGGGACGCCCCCACCCAGGGCAGCCCCTCGGCCACCACCCCCCGGCCCTCCGGCACCACCCAGGGCGCCGGCACGGGCGGCGAGACGGACACCGGCACCGGCACCACCCCGAGCCCGGGCGCCGAGACCGGCACCACCTCCCCCGAGGACGACGGACTCCTCGGCGGCGACACCGGCGGCCTCCTGCCGTCCCCCACGGGCACGACCACCGCCCCGGAGGACAGCCAGACCACCCCCACGCCCCCGGACGTCACCATCCCGCCACTCCTGCCGGGCCTCCTTCCGGGCCTCGGCATCGACAGCGAGGACGCTCGCTGACAAGAAGAAGGGGCGCCCCCACGGACGGGGGGCGCCCCTTCTTCCATGCCCGGAAGAACCCAGACCGGGAAGAACACCGGCCTAGAAGAACACCGACCTCCGCTGCACCAGCAGCTTGTACAGCGTGTGCTGGATCTGCTCCCGGACCTGGTCCGTCAGGTTGAACATCAGCATCGGGTCCTCCGCCGCCTCCGGCGGATACGAGTCCGTCGGGATCGGCTCCCCGAACTGGATCGTCCACTTCGTCGGCAGCGGCAGCATCCCCAGCGGCCCCAGCCACGGGAAGGTCGGCGTGACCGGCACGTACGGCAGCCCCAGCAGCCGCGCCAGCGTCTTCGCGTTCCCGATCATCGGGTATATCTCCTCGGCGCCCACGATCGAGCACGGCACGATCGGCACCCCCGCCCGCAGCGCCGTCGAGACGAAACCGCCCCGCCCGAACCGCTGGAGCTTGTACCGCTCCGAGAACGGCTTCCCGATCCCCTTGAAGCCCTCCGGCATCACCCCGACGACCTCACCCGCCCGCAGCAGCCGCTCCGCGTCCTCCGCGCACGCCAGGGTGTGCCCCGCCTTCCGCGCCAGCTCGTTGACGACCGGCAGCACGAAGACCAGGTCCGCCGCGAGCAGCCGCAGATGCCGGCCCGCCGGATGGTGGTCGTGCACCGCGACCTGCATCATCAGCCCGTCCAGCGGCAGCGTCCCGGAGTGGTTCGCGACGATCAGCGCCCCGCCCTTCTCCGGGATGTTCTCGACGCCCCTCACCTCCACCCGGAAGTACTTCTCGTACAGCGGGCGCAGCAGCGACATCAGCACCTGGTCGGTCAGCTCGGCGTCGTAACCGAACTCGTCGACCTCGTACTCGCCCGTGACCCGCCGCCGCAGGAACGCCAGCCCGCCCGCCAGCTTCCGCTCCCAGCCGGTCCGGTCGGCCCCCTCCGCGACCGGCTCCTCGGCCGGCTCCTCGGCGGGCGTCCCGTCCGGCACCTCCCGTGCCCCCGGCAGCGCCCGTACCGCCGCCGGACCGGTCCCGGCCGCGGACGGCTCCTCGGGCCGCCCCGGCCGCCGCCTGGCCCGCGAACGGTCGTCGTCGAAAGGAATCACCTTGGCGTCCGCCATCGCTGTCGCTGCTCCTCAGGCACCGTCGTGAGAGTCACCGGAAGGGATCGGACCCGCCCCGGGGGCGACCCGGCCGGCCAGCCGGTCCACCGCCCCCGCGAGCCGCTCCGGCGGCAGGAGCCCCGGGCCCCGGCTCGCCGCGAAGTCCGCGAAGGCTTCCGCCGTCGAATACCGCGGCCGGAAGCCCAGGACCTCCCGCATCTGCGCGGTCGAGACGACCCGCCCGTGCGTGAGGAGCCGGATCTGCTCGGGCGCGAAGTCGGTCAGCCCCACCGTCCGCAGCGCGGACCCCACCCAGGTCACCGCGGGCAGCAGCACCGGCACCGTGGGCCGCCCCAGCCGCCGCGCGCACTGCGACAGCAGCAGCACCCCGTCGCCCGCCACATTGAAGGTCCCGCTGTTCAGCGACGCCCGGCGCGGCTCCTGCGCCGCCAGCCGCAGCACGTCGATCACGTCGTCCTCGTGGACGAACTGCAGCCGCGGGTCGTACCCCAGGACCGTCGGCATCACCGGCAGCGACAGGTACTCGGTCAGCGGGGACTCCACCCGCGGCCCCAGGATGTTCGCGAACCGCAGCACGCACACCGCCACGTCCGGCCGCCGCCGGGCGAAGCCCCGTACATAGCCCTCGACCTCGACCGCGTCCTTCGCGAAACCACCGCTCGGCAGCGACTTCGCCGGGGTCGTCTCGGTGAAGACCGCCGGATCCCGGGGCGCGGAGCCGTAGACGGTCGTGCTGGACTTCACCACCAGCCGCCCGATCCGCGGCGACTTCTGGCAGGCCCCGAGCAGCTGCATGGTGCCGATGACGTTGGTCTCCTTGACCGACGTCCGGCCGCCGGCGCCCAGCGCCGTCCCCGTCACGTCGAGGTGCACCACCGTGTCCACCTCGTGCTCCGCGAGCACCTTGGCGATGGCCGGCCGGCGGATGTCCGCCCGGACGAACTCGGCGGCCCCCAGCGGATGCCCGGGCTCGACCGCGTCCACGGCCACCACCCGCTCCACCTCCGGGTCCCGCTGGATCCGCCGCACGAAGCGGCCCCCCAGATGCCGGGCGGCACCGGTGACGAGCACGACCTTGCCCAAGATCAGCGCCTTCCGTCCGAACTTCCGTCCGTTCTTACCCGTAGCCGCCACCGTAGCGCCTGCGGGTTTCGGCGCAATGAAAACGTGGCCCCTCACCGAGGACGGTGAAGGGCCACGCCTTGTCACACACGGAAGCCGCTCGCGCGGCCACCGGTCTTACTTCTTGTTGCGACGCTGAACGCGCGTGCGCTTGAGCAGCTTGCGGTGCTTCTTCTTGGCCATCCGCTTGCGCCGCTTCTTGATAACAGAGCCCACGACTACCCTCGCTCACTTCTTCTCACTGGTGCGGGGCGTCTGGGCCCACACGACCTACGAGGGGTCAGCCTACCGCCCCTGGCACCACACGAGTAATCCGAGGGCCGGACGCGGCTCACCCGCCGTTCGGCCGCAGGTCGGCCGCGCGCCCGCTACGCGGTCCCCACCCCCACGTACGACTCCCTCAGGTACGCGTGAACCGCCTGCTCCGGGACCCGGAAGGACCGGCCCACCCGGATCGCCGGCAGATGACCGCTGTGCACCAAGCGGTACACGGTCATCTTCGACACGCGCATCACCGCGGCGACTTCCGCCACAGTCAGGAACTTGACCTCGTTGAGAGGCCGATCGCCAGCAGCCATGACCCACCTGTACCTTCCGCCGAGACGCCCACCGGCTTCCCCTCCGGTGACTCTTCGTCGTCGAACGCTCACGAAGCAGACTAGGGGCGGGTGGTACGAGTGGGGAAGAGGAGCCCCTATCGCCCGTTTACCGTGACAGACACGCTCGATTGAGTACATAGCGCGTCAGGGGACGGTAGTACGCCGAGGGCACCCCGTCATCCAGCGGGACGGCCACCGCCACCTGCCCCTCGGCCTCCCCGACGAACAGCGCCGGATCGTCCGTGTCGGCCAATCCGATCGCCTCGACACCCAGCTGACCAGCGCCGCAGACCCAGCCGTGGTCCCCGACGACCAGCTCCGGCAGCGGCCCGCCGGCCTCCGCGGCGCTTTCGAGCGCGGCCCGCACCGGCAGCGCCGAGTGCGAGTGCGCCCCCGGCTCGCGCCCGCCCTCCGACGGCCCCGGCTCCCGTACGAACGCGACGCCGCGTACGTAGTCGACGCGGTACGTGCGTAGACCGAACCGGGTCGTTATGTCGACACATCGCCCCTGCGCCGGGGTGAGGACATCACATCCCGCCGCCGACAGGGCGTCTGCGAGAGCGGCGTAGAAACCGAGCAGCCGGTGCGGATGCCCGGTCCCGAACAGCACCGGAGCCCGCCGGGCGGCCGCCGCCGCGAGCCGCCCCGCGAAGGCGTCCAGCCGGCCCAGCGTCCGCTCCGGGTCGATCACGTCCGGACCCGTGCGGTGCGCCGGATCCCCCGACACCCCGCACTTCTCGGCCATCAGCCGCAGCAGCTCGGCCTCGTCCCAGCCCCCGGCCGGCACCAGCCCCAGCGTCACCCGGGGATCCCGCGCGGCGAAGAGCCGGTAGCTCCGCAGGCTCTCCTCCCGCGACGTCGCCACCGTCCCGGCCAACCCCGCCGCCAACAGATGCGCCCGCAGCGCCCCGGTACTCAACACCCTCCCGATGCTGCCGGATCGTCACTGCCGGAGCGTCAGAATCCGTTGTACGCCGCACAGTTGGCGTAACAGCTGGGCGAGCTAGGCGAGCAGGCCCCGCAGCGGGAAGGCCGCCCGCCGGGTCGCGAGCACCGCCTGGTCCAGCCGGTCCGCGGGGTCGTACCCCTCCGACCACTCCCGGAAGCCCACCGGCCACCGCCCGTCGGTCATCCGCCCGGGCCCCAGCTGCCGGGTCCGCGCGTACACCTCGTCCCGCCACGAGGACGGGACCACCGTCTCCGGCGCCACGGGCGCGTGCGCAGCGATCCCCACCAGATGCGTCCACGACCGCGGTACGACGTCGACCACCGCGTATCCGCCGCCGCCCAGCGCCACCCACCGGCCGTCCGCGTACGCGTGCGCCAGCTCGTGGCACGCCTCCTGCACCGCCCGCTGCGCGTCCAGCGACACCGCCAGGTGCGCCAGCGGGTCGTCGAAGTGGGTGTCCGCGCCGTGCTGGGTGACGAGCACCTGCGGCCGGAAGTCGGCGAGGAGCTCGGGCACGACCGCGTGGAAGGCCCGCAGCCAGCCCGCGTCCCCGGTCCCGGCCGGCAGCGCCACGTTCACCGCGCCGCCCTCGCCGGGCCCGGACGCCCCGGTCTCCTCCGGCCAGCCGGTCTGCGGGAACAGCGTCCGCGGGTGCTCGTGCAGCGAGACCGTCAGGACCCGTGGGTCCTCCCAGAACGCCGCCTGCACCCCGTCGCCGTGGTGGACGTCGACGTCCACGTACGCGACCCGCTCCACGCCCAGTTCGAGCAGCCGGGCGATGGCCAGCGAGGCGTCGTTGTAGATGCAGAACCCGGCCGCGCCGCCCGGCATCGCGTGGTGCAGCCCGCCGGCGAAGTTCACCGCGTGCTCGGCCTCGCCCCGCCACACGGCCTCCGCCGCCGCCACCGACTGCCCGGCGATCAGCGCGGACACCTCGTGCATCCCCTCGAAGGCCGGATCGTCGACGGTCCCGAGCCCGTACGCCTGGTCGGCGCGGCGCGGATCGGCCGAGGCCGCCTTCACCGCGGCCACGTAGTCCTCGCGGTGCACGAGCCGCAGCGTCGACTCCCCGGCCGGCTTGGCGGCGACGACGTCCACCGCCCGGTCGAGCCCGAAGCCCCGGACCAGCCCCATGGTCAGTGCGAGCCGCACCGGGTCCATCGGGTGCTGGGGCCCGAAGTCGTACCCCGTGACAGCTTCATCCCACATCAACAGTGCGCGGCCGCTCATGCCCGCCACCGTATCGGGCCTCCCGCGCGCCGAACGACGTGGCATACGCCACCGTGACCAGGACGAGCACCATCGGCACGAGCATCGCCCCGCGGTAGCTCCACGCGTCCCCGAGCGCCCCCACGAGCGGCGATCCGACGAGGAAGCCGACGTAGTTGAAGACGTTGAGCCGCGCGACGGCGGCGTCGCTGTGCTCCGGGAAGAGCCGGCCCGCCGCCGCGAAGGTCTGCGGCACGATCACGCTCAGCCCGAGCCCCAGCACCGTGAAGGCGGCGATCCCCACCCACGCCGACGTCGCCACCGCCACCAGCGCGAACCCGCACGCCGCGAGCACCGCCCCGGCCCGCACGACCACCGAGGCCCCGAAGTACCGCACCCCGAGGTCGCCCACGGCCCGCCCGAGCAACGTCGTCACCATGTACGCGTTGTACGGGACGGTCGCCGCCTCCTCCGAGCTGCCGAGGACGTCCTGGAGGTACTTCGCCGACCAGTTGGAGACCGTCGAGTCCCCGATGTACGCGAACGTCATCACCAGGCACAGCGGCAGCAGCAGCCGGAACGACAGCGCCCCGCCCTTCGCCGCGCCGGCACCGCCCGGGACGGCCGTGCCGTCCACGTACCACCGGCTGCCGAGGAACGCCGCCGGCGCCAGCACCACGACCACCGGCAGGTACGACCAGAACAGCGACAGGTGCCAGTGCGCCCCCGCCCAGGCCAGCGAGGCCCCGGCGATCCCGCCGAGGCTGTACGCGGCGTGGAAGCCGAGCATGATGCTCCGGCCGTACGCCCGCTGGAGGCTCACCCCCAGCATGTTCATGGACGCGTCGAGCGCGCCGACCGCGAGCCCGAACACGCCGAGCGCCACCGCCGCCATCCACAGCGCGTCCCCCGCGCCCACGCCCAGCAGGGCCAGCAGGACGACGGGCTGCGACCACCGCAGCACCACCGAGGGCGCCACCCGGGCGACGAGCTTCTCCGTCGCCACGCTGGCCACCCCGGCGAGGATCGGCACGGCCGCCAGGAAGAGCGGCAGCAGCCCGTCGGAGATCCCGTACCGGTCCTGGATCCCGGGTATCCGGGTCACGAGCAGGGCGAAGGCCACGCCCTGGACGAGAAAACTGAAGGCGAGCGAGGACCGCCCCCGCCGCAGCCGCACATCGGTCATGGCGGCACAGCGTAGGCCCGTCACCTACCGATGGGTAGATGGATCACAGACCCAAAATGCCGGGCAGTTCGTCCATCCGGGAGAAGAACCCGCGCGCCCCCGCCAGCCGGTCCTCCGGCGTCATCGCCGTGAACCCGTACACGTCCATCCCGGCGGCCACCGCCGCCTGCACGCCGAGCCGGCTGTCCTCGACGACGACGCACCGCTCGGGCGCCACGCCCATCCGCTCGGCCGCGTGGAGGAAGAGGTCCGGCGCCGGCTTCCCCTTCCCGACGTCCTCGGCGCTGAAGACGACGTCCTCGGGGAACCAGGCGTCGAGCCCGGTCTTCCGGTGCCCGACCCTGATCCGCTCATGGCTCCCGGACGAGGCCACACAGTACGGAACGCCTCCGGCCACCAGCCGCTTGAGCACGTCCACCGCCCCTTCCACCGGCTCCAGTTCCTCCTGGAACCCGGCGAAGACCCGCGCGTGGAAGGTGGCGTCGAAGTCCTCGGGCAGCCGCTGCCCGGTCCGTTCGAGGACGAGGTCGTGGACCCGGTGGATGGCGGCCCCCATGTAGTCGCGGAGCGAGTCCTCGTAGGTGGTGGGGTGCCCGAGCTCGGTGAGGTAGCCGGCCAGCAACCGGTTGGAGAGCGGCTCGCTGTCGACGAGCACGCCGTCGTTGTCGAAGATGACCAGGTCGTAGCGCATGGGCCCAGCCTAGATCCGGTCCTGAACGCAAAAATGCCTCAACCCCCGGACGAAGTCCGGGGGTTGAGGCTAAAAATTGTTCGGCGGCGTCCTACACACCCACAGGGTCCCCCCTGCA
>NZ_JBHYKM010000104.1:0-13400 GCF_042741435.1 Streptomyces sp. NPDC058955
GGACCCCGGCCGGTGGGGGGCCGCCGAGGCCGACGCGCTCGCCGCGGTCGTGGACGACATCGCCACACGCTTCCCGCCCCGCGGCGGCGTCCTGCCCCGGACGCCTGTGTCCCCGCCGGCCGTCGTGCCCGACCACACCGAGGCGGCGGAGGAGGAGCAGTTGCTGCTCGCGACCGCCGCCGCCCGCCCCGCCGACATTGAGTCCGTACGGTGGCTGCTGCCCGAGGACTTCACCCAACCCCTGCACGCCGACCTGTGGCAGTGCCTCACCGCCCTTGTCCGCCGCCACGAGCCCGTCGACCCGGTCACCGTCCTGTGGGAGGCCCAACAGCGTGGGCTGCTGCACGACGGAAGCGAGCCGAGCGACGTACTGCGTCTGCTCGCCGAACCCGCAGGCTCCGTCGGGCACTGGGGCCAACGCGCCCTTACCCGCTCCCTCCTGAGCACGGTGGACGACGCTGCCCGCCGCATCCTGGCGTACTCCGACGACCCGATGCACACACCGTTCCAGCTCGTCGCCGCTGCCCGCCGAACCCTCGCCGACATCGGCGCTGTCCGTACCCGCTGGCAGCACGCTACCGGCCGCCCGCTGCCCCAGCGAGCGCGGGCTGCGCCCACCACACGCGCCGGCCCCTCGACGCGCCGCGCCCCCGTCGTCTCGCCGCCGTCTGCGCGGCCCGCCACACGGGCCGCCGCCGGCCGAACCCCCTAGCCTCCGAAGGACCCGATGCCGTACGCCCCCGCCGACGCCCACATCCGCTTCGCCCTCCACCCCGACCACCAGCCCGCCGTCATCGCCACCACGACAGGCGCCACGGCCGACGCCGCCCGCTCCCACCTATACGACCACGGCTTCCGCAGCACCGGCCCAACCACGATGGTCCTCGCCCGCATCGACCGCGAAGAGCCCCACTACACCGTCAAAGCCGCCGCGCAGCTCCAGGTGTACGGCTTCACTACCGAGATCGACCCCGCCCTCCAGGACGAGATCGACACCGAATGGACCTGGGCGAACCACCCCATGCCCTGGTGCACACGCGACGAGATCCGCGAGGTCGGCGCCGCGGCCCAGCGCATCCACGACGACATCACTACCGGCCACCTGACCATTCACCTGCACGCCGACGACGGCCACACCACCGTCGCCGTCGGCTCCTACACCACCGGCGTGCGCCGGCACATCCACCTCCACGGGGAGAACCATCTCCGGCAGATCTCCACCTCGTACGACACCGAAGCCGAGGCCGTCGCCGAGTTCCACCGGCTCTACTCCGTCGCGGTCCGCCCCGGCCCTGCCCCGCTCACCGACCTCGAACAGGCCGTCCGCCGGCTCCTCGCAGGCAAGCCCCCGTCCACCGCCGAGGAGACCTCCGAGCCCACGGTCGAGCCTCCGGTCGCGGAGCCCGGCGAGCACGAGGCGTTCCTCGCCGCCCTCTTCGACGAGGACCGTCAGTGGGAGAGGTACCGCCCCTCCGACGAGACGACCATCGCCTCCCACGAATCCCTCGCCGTGCGAGCCGAGTTCGACCACGAGGCCCGGCACTGCACCGACGTGGCCTGGACGGTCGCCGAGTACGACGGCCCGGTCGGCGAGCGCCTCTGGCACGCCACCCTCACCGCCGGCACCCCCGTGCCCCTCATCCGCGCGATGCTCCAGTACCTCGACGCCCCGCCCCTCACGGCCGCGTACGGCCCGGACGACGTTCTCCACGACGCTGCCTGGCACCCGGCGAGCCACCCCGCCCGCACCACCTGGACCGCAGCCGGTGCCATCACCTTCGAGCACACCCTGCACGCCACGACCGACCGCTGGATGCTGTACGGCGGGGACAACCTCGACCGAGCGGCGTGGACTATCCGCCTCTCAGCCGGCGTTTCCCACGACCTCCTGGCCCACCTCGTCAGCACCGCTGCCGATCTCTCCACGCCACAGCCCCCTTCCGTACGCCGGCCGCCCTTGGGCGCGCCAGTCCCCGTCGTCGTTCCTCAGCGCCGTGGCTGGCTCCGTTAGCCCGCACGAGACGACGAGCACGGGCATGATGGCCAGGTGACAGAGCCTCCAGCCCTCCCCCCTGCGCCGGATGACAGCAGCTCCATTCGTCGGGAGCGCATTCATCAACGATTGCAGCATCTCGGTCCCGGCCCAGCAGCCCTGTTCGAGGACATGTGTCGCCTGGTCGACCACGACTTCCAGCTCAACAGCCGATCCATGCTGATCTTCCACCTGCTCAGGGAGCTGGAGAGTTCGGTCAGGGCCGTTCTTCTACCTGATGAGGCCCGCGTACCCCGCGAAGCGGGCGCGGGTACAGCTCACAAAAAGGCGGTAGAGGCCATCCTGGCCGCCTTGAGCATCGAGAAGACATCGCCAGCGGGGAAGGCGTGGCTCAAGGCGGTCGGCACACTACAGGGACGGGCGCACAGGAGGAACCTCGAACATCCGCAGACAGTGGTTGCAGACATCCTTGAGCGGGTCGACAGCCTGGAAGGCATGCTCGACACCGTCCTCGACGCCTTCGAAGCCCACTACTTGGCGTCCGTGGAACGTCTGGAGGCCCTGGCCGACATACCGGAGCCCACCACCGCGGACGCGCAGCGCCTACGTAAGGACTTCCCTCAAAACCAGATCACCTGGGAGAGGTTCTTTTCCCGGCTCACTACGCCGGCATGGCTCGGACCACTACGCAGCGCGGGGTTCTTCGCGGATCTCCCACCTGTGACAGTCGACGACGAGGGGAACCAGGTCTCCTATCTTCGCTGGCCGGCATCGGCATACCTCGCCCGTGTTGCGGAAGCTGACCCCGAGCAGGTACTCGTCATCGCCCGAGATGTCCCGGAGACGGACAACCCGTTCGTCAACCTCGACCTGGTGGAGGCAGCTCTACGCATGCCACCTGCCAAGGCTGCAAAGCTCGCTCCGAGGGCCACAACCGCAGCGCGCCGTAGTCGCGAACTGATCAACCCACTTCGATACGCGGCCCTCGTTGCCCACTGCGCCGAGAACAGCGATCAGGCACCCGCACTCGACTTGATGGCTGCCCTGATCGACGAGGCACAAAGCGGCGGTCGGCTCGATGAGTGGGAGTACGAGCAAATCCTGGGGCACTACGCGCCCCGCCTCGCCGAGTCCGTGGGGCTGCCGTGGCTGGAGATTCTTGCCGACCTCCTGGATCAGGCGAGCGGGACTCCTGAAGAAGCGGCAAGCCGGTCTGGGATGGACATGTCCCGGACGTATTGCCCGACTCTCGAACAGGATCGCCCGCACCCCTACCAGCTGCGAGAGGCACGCCTGACAGCAGCAGTCCGAGATGCCGCTCGCCATCTTCTGACCTCGAGTCGGGCGGACCTTCACGCCGTCCTTGCCGTTCTCGACACCTACCCGTGGCTGATCTTCCGGCGTCTACGTCTTCACGTGCTGGAGCATCACGGCGATCTCACGCCGGCACTGGTCAGTCAGGCCCTGTCCGACCGACAGTTGGCAAGAGACGATGCCCTCGCACTCGAGTGGCTGCGCCTGGCCCGGGCCCGCTGCGAACAGCTCGAACCCGAACACCGCGATGTTCTTATGCAAATCGTCCGGGAGGGGCCTCACACAGATAAGTGGAAAGAAAGCCACCGTCGATACGCCAACGAGGAGATCAGCGACACAAAGCTGAGGCACCTCACGGACACGTGGCGCCGGGAGCGCTACGCCTCGATCCGGCCTATCCTGCCAAGCGATTTGCAGAACGACCTCCAGCGGCTCGAAACGGAGTACGGTCCGGCGGACTCGCTCGACGACATCAAGGAGCCATTCGTGTGGACTCCGCCAAGTTCGGTAAGCACGGACGAACTGGCGGCTCTCAACACCACTGAGCTCGTTGCCCGCGTTCGCGCTTTCACCCCATCGGCCGACTGGTTCACTGGGCAGTCCGAAGGGGACTTCGCGATCCAGCTACGGTCGGCTATCAGCCAGCAGGCACGCACCCACAGCTCACGATCCGCACTGTTCGCCGACCTGGACGATGCATATCTTGTTGCCGCGCTCGGCGGCTTCACTGATGCCATCCGCCGCGGCGAGGACCTCGACAGCGAAGCCCTCGTCCAGTTGGCGGCCACTGCCACCGAGCGGTCTGCCAGTCCGCGAACCCACGACATCCTCCGCGAGAGCGCCCAACTCCTGCACGGAATGCTCGTTCGTCCCACGGCACAGCCGGTACCTGACCTGGCCGAGGCCATCTGGCGAACCCTCACCGCCACCCTCCGCACTACCGACCTGCCCGCGGCCGGCGACACCGATCACTGGAGTGACCCTCGCGCCCAGGCGCTGCGCACCATGGTGGCTTGGGCGCGATGGCGCCGCACCCACGATGCCGACTTTCGGCGCCTGTTCGGCGTTCTGGATGAACTGACCGAACCCGACTCACTTGCCGGCTCGCCCATCGCGGACCTGATTGTCACCGTCGTCGGCGAGCGGTTTGCGCAACTGACCGACCTCGACCATGACTGGGCCGATCGCCACGCCTATCTCCTGACAGGAAGCGAGCCGCTGACACGCCTCGCGTGGGAGGCATACCTGGAGGCTTCACCGAACTACCGGCCCGCCATCGAACTCCTTCTCGGCGCCTACCGCACTGCGGCTTCCACCCGCACCGAAGACGGCACCACCCGACAAGAACACCTCCGCATCAAACTCGGCTCAGACATCCTTGCGCGCTACTGGGGCGGCCTCATCGAACTGGACGGCGAGGACAGCATCATCCGCGACTATTACGCCAACTCCAGCGGTGAGGCCCTCAAGCAGCTCGCCTGGAACATCGCCTCTGGCCTCCGGACTGGTCCAGACATCCCCACTGCTGTCATCGAACGTGTCCGCCTCTGGTGGGAATGGCGAATGGCGATGCTCGCCGGAGCACCTGTCGGCCCAGAGTCACCGGAACGACGAGAGCTGCTGGATATCCCCGGAGCGTTGGTGGGTAGCGGACGATTCCCGGCCACCTGGTGCCTTGATCAACTCGACGACCTCCTCCAGACCACCGGATCCTTCGGCCGGAACACGCACGTCTTCCGCTACCTCACGAGCATCGTCGAAGATCACACCGGCCCGGTGCTGAACCTCCTACAGCAATGCCTCGCTTCACCGTCCATGGACCCCTGGCTTCCCGGCCTGCGCGAAGCCGACATCAGCACCCTGTTGCGCACCGGCCTACAGGCTCCCGAGCACACCATGCTTGCTCGAGGCATCATCAACCGTGCAGCCGCCCGCGGCTACCAGCAGTTCCGCTCCCTACTGACCGCACAACCAGCGGACCCCGCCTCCTGAGCCGCCCCGCTTCGGACAGGCACCCTCACTCGCGGACGTCGTACGCGTTTCTGAGAGACGGTGCAATGCCAGTCGGATGTTTGCACCCGCCACCGCCCACGCGGGAGAAGCCTGCCGAGTAGGACCGGCCCGCGATGGGCAAGGGGCGTGGTCGGCATCGGGAGCCGTCCCCGGCTGAGGAGCGGGATCAGCAGGTGCAGGCTGCTTGAGAGGCTGATGGCAGACTCCGATGGCCGGCCCCGTCTCGGGCGAGGGCGGCTGCCCGCTCGCGAGCCGTTCTGCGTGGCGGCACGAGTCTGCTCACGACGGGTGTGAAGGCGCGAACGGTTCGGAGGCGCTCGGTGTCGGGCTTGGCGTCCCGGCCTCTGGGGTACGTTCGGGCGCATGACGCTGCGTTCGGTGGATCTACGTAAAGAGCCGGTGGAAGCCGTACTGGACCGTGTCGAGCGGTCGCTGGGGACTAGTCTGGACCGCGAGAGTGTGGTGCGTAAGCGCCGCTCGGTGGGTGCGCGGACGGACCGTGGTACGTGGGTGCGCATCGAGCGCCGTGGGCTGGACCGGATCGGGGTCCAGGGCGGGGACGGCACCGCGTCCGCGGAGGCGTTGTCGGATGTCGCGAAGCCAGCCTGGTTCGCCGGCGTGGCCTGGCGAGACGAGACGGATCCGGTGATGTGGCGGGCGGACGAAACGGAGCTGCTGCCCGGGCCGCCGGTGGGCAACGCCGTGCTGACAGGGGAGCCCCGGCTGTCCGAGATGTGGTGGGCCGGGTTGAACGCCTCCCTGGATGCTCTGGGTTCGCAGCGCACCAACCGGATCGCGACGCCGGACACAGAGACCCTGACGCAGGAGCTTGTCGCGGAAACGATCCGCGGTGTCTTCCCCGACGTCGATACGTCCGTGGGTGAGTGGCGTCCGGCCCATGCGGACCTCAACTGGGCGAACGTGACGGCGCCGGTGTTCTGCGTGTTCGACTGGGAGGACTGGGGCATGGCCCCGCGCGGTCTGGACGCGGCGAACCTGTGGGGGGCGTCCCTCGCCATCCCGTCCCTGGCCGACCGCGTGCGCAGCGAGCGGCGTGACGACCTGGAGACTCGGGATGGCCGGCTGATGATGCTGTTCGTCGCCGCGAAGATCGTGGGCCCTTACGCCGACCCGGACGACCCCCGGCTGGGGGCCGCCAGGGAGACGGCTGAGCGCGTGGTGGGGGAACTTCAGTCGCGTTGCTGACGACGGGCGCGCAGGAGCCGCCGGTACGCCTGGACGGCCTGGTCGTCGACCTCGTACGCCAGGGCATCGACCAGCTCGCGCAGGTGGGTGGCCTTGTCCGTACCGACCGCGACCGCGTCGACCGGGG
Source organism: Streptomyces sp. NPDC058955 (assembly GCF_042741435.1). NCBI lineage: Bacteria > Bacillati > Actinomycetota > Actinomycetes > Kitasatosporales > Streptomycetaceae > Streptomyces > Streptomyces sp. NPDC058955. The sequence goes on from NZ_JBHYKM010000104.1 coordinate 6,654, forward strand.
GCAGTCGGAAGGCCGAGCGGTAGACCGCCTGGACCGGTGTGGCCGGTCCGGCGTCCCGCAGGAAGATCCGGGGGTCGAACTTCTGCCATGGCGGCTCGCTCGTGCTGCCGCCGAAGGGGCTCATGCCCCAGACCTGGACTGGTCGCCACCGCCTCACCAGTGCCTCGGCCGCTTCGAGGATGTCGGCGCCCACCAGGAGACCGGCCCGGATCATGAGGACGTCAGGGCGGGGTACGTCGAGGTCCGCGAGCGGGCGTGGGTCCCAGCTCGAAACGCCCCATCCGCCGCACAGTCCCGCGCGTGCGGCGTCGGCCAGGACCGCGCATGCCCGCGCCAGCGCTTCGGCGCCGGGGCGTGCGTGCTCGGGGTTGTGGAGGAGCACAGCCTGCGGTTCTCGTCCCAGATCCTTCGCGGCCCGCTCGACCGCGGCGCGCAGCCGGTCGGGGGCGAGGGAATGTTCCCCGGGAAAGTACCCGACCTTGGTGGAGATCGAGAACTTCGGCAGGAGGTCGCCGGCCACCGCGCTCAATGTCTCGTGGGAGCGGTGGTGGAGATAGTTCGCGGCGGTGTCGAGCCGCGTTACGCCGAGCCCGGCGGCTGCTTCGAGTACGTCACGGGCGTGACCAGACCGGTATAGCCCGAGAACAACGTCTCCGTCAGTGGTTCGCACAGCCCCTCCGTGATCAGCAGGTCGGCCAGGGTGGTGGTGTCTGCGTCGGCGCCGTCGAGGTGGACCGGGTGGCCCGACAGGAGTGCGCGAAGGCCCTCCTCCGCCCGCGCGTGGAAGGTCAGCTGCTTCCCGCCGCCGCGGACCTGAACCGTGTTGCCGGACCGGGTGATGTGGGGGGCGAACTCGGTGACGGCCACGACGCCGTCGAGCCGACCGAAGGCCGCCACGTGGGGCATGTGGCGGGCGGGTGGGGTGCTGGAGCGCAGTTCGTCCAGGTACCGCTCGGGACTGTAGGAGGCGGCCAGGGTGCTGAGCTTGTCCGCCAGTCCCTTGGGTCCGGCGTCGCCGGCGCCTTCCAGGTCGCGTCGGAACGCCTCGTCGGCGCGGGCGGTGTCGGAGAGGAAGTTGACCCATGTGACACCGGTGCGCTTGGTGAACCCGAACGTCACGTGCAGCGAGTGGCCGTCACTGCCGGAGCCGAGGCGGGTGGCGGTGTGCCAGAAGCCACGGGGGATGTGCATGACGTCCCCAGCCCGCATCGTGCCCTTCCACAGCACCTCATCGGAGGGCGTGCGGTTGCGTTCCGCGTCGCGGTACATCGGCGCGGGCCGGGACAGCCCGCGGACCTCCCACGACTTCTTCCCGGACAGTTGCACGGCGATGACTTCGTGGTCGTCCCAATGCAGATGGAATCCGTCGGTGTCGCCGACCGCGAGGTAGGCGTTGGCGGAGGTCAGCTCGCCCGACCACCAGCCCAGGGCCCGGCAGGCGACTTCCAGCGTCGGGTCGAAGAAGTCCACGTGGTCCAGCACCACGGTGCCGCCCTCGTTGAGGATACGTCCCAGGGCCGCCATGTCGGCCTGGCTCACCGCCTGCCTGCGCCGGTTGACGTTGGTGGACAGGAACGTGGACGGGTGGATCTCGTCGCCCTCGGCGTAGCAGCGCAGTTGCGGGTTGGCCAGGTGACGGCGCTTGATCAGGTCCAGCAGCCTGTGTGGGGTCAGCAGGCGGGCAGGCAGGTCCGGGTCCGTGAGCCGGCCGCGCGCGAACGCGGTCCCCACGGAGCCCGGCCCGTCCCAGCCGAGAGCTTTCTCGATGTGAGTGACGAGCCGGTGCTCCATGGCCCCTTACTCCTTTGGGAGGTTCAGGTCGCGGTTCTCGCCGTCGTCGCCCGCGCTGTTCTGCGAGCTGGTGATGTCAGACCGCTCGGATTCGCTACGGTCGTGCGCGGTCGCCAGCTCTTCCACCGCGATCAGAAGCGCGGGGCTGGTCCCCGACGTCTGCGTGGACGCCCTGTCTGCCATCGACACTCTCCTCTCGGTCATTCCCGCCCGGCTCCGAGCGAAGGAACGAGTTAACCCGCGTCCAGCCGATGACAATAGAGCGCGATTCGGACACGCGTGCGGAGCCGCTGTCCTCGCCGCCGATGGCGCCGCGTATCTGACCCGGGTGACACGGGGATCGGTCGTTGCCTTCACGTGTCCGTTCAGGTCACCCCAAGGCGTACGCGGAGGGATGCGGGGCGCACTGCCGGGGTGCCCCAAGGCTTCCGCCCTCGCGGACGTACGAGATCACCTCAAGGATCTAGTCCGCCAGGCCAGTGAACACCTTGCACGATCAGACGCACTGGAATCGGAGCGGAGGAACATAGCGTGGGATCGCCGGTTGGCCAAACCGGCGATCCCACGGAGTATTGATGGTCCACCGCCACGCCCTGCCCGTCCGACGAAAGGAACCACCGACGACCACAGACCACCCACGAAGCTCGCACGGCCAAGAGGCCGGCAGACGATCACGCCGACGCGTAGCTCGCCCGGAAAAGATCCTGCGCCCGCTCCACGTCCCTCGGCGTACGGAGCTGCACCTCCAGATCACCCGTCCCGTGGTGACCGAGACCAGACACGTCCCGGGTGAAGCCCGGAACGAGGTCGACATCCTTCGGGTCGACCTTCAGATAGACCAGGAGCTTGCTCCGCTGCGGCGGACAGACGCAGGCGAAGTTCCGCAGCCGCTGATAGGCCCGGTAGGTCTTGCGCTCGACGCGGTTCACACCGTCCCCGAGCCCGAGCAGCACTTCGTCGACCGCGTTGGCCAGCTCCATCATCGGCGCACCCTGAACGTCTGCTGCGGCCCGAGCGACCGCCTGCCGGCGAGCCCGGCGGGCCACCGGCGTGCCGCCGCTGACGGACGCTACGGTCTCAAGCCCGAGCAAGTCGCTGCCGAAGAGTCGGTAGCGGACCAGGTCGATCGAGCGCCGATGCTCGCGCACGGCGTGCACGTCGTAGCGGGTGAAGTCGCCGGCGATGCAGATCAGGCGCGGGCCGCTCCACAGCACCTGGGACGCGGCCGTCCCCCCGAGCCGGTCGCGGACCAGGTGCTCGAACTCGGCTCGGTGGTCTACCAGCCAGCTGAGATAGAACAGCCCCTGGTTGATGACGCCGGCGTCGACCCCGCGCTTGTACTCGACGATGACCGGTGATCCGTTCTCGTCCAGCCCGAGCGAGTCGATCCGGCCACCGTGCACCGGCCCCGTGCTGTACTCGCTCGCAAGGAAACGAACCCCCAGCAGCGTCTCCATGTGCGCATCGACAAGGCTCTGCACGTCTGCCTCGACCTCAGCAAGACGCGGCGTGACCTCGGCCATGGCGCTATTCGTTGTGCTCGTGCGGAACAGTCTCAGGCCCGACACCTTCCCCTCCTCGGTTAGGAGATCGACAACGTCAGGCGCGTGCGGATTTGTTTCCGCACAAGCCCGACGCTGCAGTGAAGAAAGTGTGGGGGTACATCAAGATCCCAGGTGCACCTTCCCGCGGCCATGGTCCCGTGGGGAAGCCCCTGCCGGCGTCCCTGGCCTGGGGCCCGCGCACCCCGACCGACCGCACGGCGGTCTTGGCCGATGTCGTCAGCAGGTGTCAAGCGGGGTCATGAGCCTGGAGACCAGTGTGCGGAGGACGCGGGGTACTCCACCGAGCCCGCCGCCGAGGAGGTCGTGCGGATCCAGCGCCGCGCCTTCGAGGCGTGCGGCACGCCTCGCGGACGCCACTAGCGACCACGCGGCCGTGCGGGAGCACCTGGGGCTGTCGGAGGCGGACCCGGGCGTGCCGCTGCTGCCGTCGAAGCCGGACGATCAGTGACGTGCATCCGCAGCCTGGCAGAACTGGTCGTACACGGTGCGCACATCGCGGGCGACCCGCTTGAGGTCCTCGTCCGTGATCGGGTCGATGTCAGCCAGGTCCTCGGGCGCGCGTTCGTTAGCGAAGTGCATCACGTGCGCGCTGGCCGTGTTCCAGTCCTTGAGCAGCCGATCAGCGGTGTCGCCGGTCGGCTTCTGCCAGTCGGGCACGAGGGCGCGGGCGTCGGCGTTCCGGCTGTCGTGGGTGAGCTTCACCAGGAACTCCACCAAGAGCCTCACATTCACCCAGAACGACTCAATGCACGCGACGCGTAGCACGCCGGGTATGTCCTTGCCCGCAACGAGGTAGTCGCGGCACCCCTCGACCTGGTCCATCGCCATGTCCACGAAGTCCCGGGTCCGGGCGTCCGGCGTGTAGTTGTTGTTCCACCACGCGGCGTCAGGGATCCGGTTCTCCTCGTCGGAGAGGCAGCCGTCGTTCTCGTTGCACCTTGCGGTGTCAGGGGTGTTCGTCATGGCCTGCACCCTAGGTTGCGGACACGGGCCCTCATGAGCGATTTTCGAAGCGGCTAGACTGACTTACGGCCCACGGGCGCTGCTGCTGGAGTACACCATCGTGGTCCGTCCGCTGCCCGATCCCCTGACGCCCCTCGGGCGTCGGCGTGATGGATGTCGGATCCTTCCGATCCTGGGCCCCGCGCCCACCGACCCGTCGGCGCAGCCCGGCGGAGACCCGAAGACGACCGGCCCGGCACAGGAGTGGCGGTCGACCAGAACGCGCTCGCACTGCTGGCCCGCGAGAAGGACCAGGGCAGCCGGACGGCGGTGAAGCGGCTCCTCGAGCAGCTTGGCGTCGAGGAACCCGACGCCCTGACCGCGTTCCTTGACGACGCAGCGCAAGGCGCAGACGACCGAGGTGGAGCGCGCCAACGTCGCCCGGAGCTGTTGGGCAGCCGGGGCAGGTCACGCCGCGCCCGGCGCCCGGAGGGTCCCCGTCGGCGACTTACGACGAGGACGCCACCGCCATGGGCCACTTCGCCGATAGGTCCGACGCCTCCTGGGGGCTGGCCTGTTGACTGAACCACTGACGGAGTTCCCGCAGGTCAGTGACCAAGCTAGCTCTGCGCGTGGCGACGACTTCGGGACTCAGACGATCGATTTGATGCTCTCGTCCGCATACCGCAGCGTCTCGTCGATGGCCTTGTCCATCTCGCGCAAATCGTCGGGCTTGGCCGTGAGGAGAGCAGGGACGTTGATGAGGCTCGCAGCGAGGAAGCATCCCGCCACGGTGAGGAACTCCTTGTATCGTTCCTGCCCCTCGTGCCCGAGCGATTCCCAGTCCCGGGGCTCCGGTGGCAAACGCGCCCTCCACTTCTCAAGGGCGTGGGTGCCGTGGACTTCGACGTATTCCATGATGGTCGTGGCGCGCGACAGTACGTCGACCATCGTGTCGAAGCCTTTCTGTGACTGCTCCAGAGCCGCCTCCGCGGCCTCGACCTGGGTTCGGAGACGTTCCTCCTCCTTCTTGTTCCGGCGCTGCCTCAAAACGTAGAAGCCGGCAGCCGCCAGCGCTGCCGCCGGGGCGGCGACCATGCCTGTGAGCAGGAGAATTCCGCCCGCCATGCCCGCACCGCCTGCGGCCAGCGTGCCTCCTCCTAGGAGGGCCAGAGTCGCGTTGGTCGCGGCAACCCCAGACAGCGTCGAAATAGCCGCTCCAGTGGAGGCGGTCCCGAACAACGCGGCGGCCGCGAACGCACCGTAGGCCGCGGCGCCGCCGACCGCCGCCCCGGCCGCGCCTCCCGCGGCGGCACCACGGATCGCGTTGGCGATCCCGGCGGACATGGCCTCGATGCGTATCGCTGTAGGGGTCTCGCCCGCGCTCTCGCTCTCCTCCTCACTCGGTCTCTCTGGCTCGGGCGCCCCACTGATGCTCTCGGCCAGCTCCACGAACCTCATGAAGAACTCGTCGCGGACGACATCATGGACACGGTTGAAGGCTTCCCCGTGTTCTTGGGTGATCTTCGACCGCTGGGCCGCCTTCTCGTTGATCTCGGCGTGGCGTCTCTTCGTCTCCGCGACTTGGTCGCGCAGCTTCGCCGGCCGCTGGCCTCGCTGACGAGTGAGAGTCCTGGTTCGGTCCTCCGCCTCCTGCTTGAGCTGCGCGGGTGTCAGTTGGAGCGCGAGGGCGATGGCGGCCAGACGGTGCTCCCCGGGGCTTATGAGCCCGCGCTCGATCCGGGAGATCGAGACCGCGCCGCCTTTCCCGTAATCGGCCCGCGCAGCCAACTCTTCCTGGGTCATGGAGGGTGTCTGGGCCTGGCGGTGCTCGCGGATGACGAGGCCCATCGCCTCTGCGCTGAAATCATTCACCGGTTCCGGTCCTTTCGGTCCGCGGGCTGTGGCGACGCCAGGAGGACTTAACCTCACGCGCTAGCTCACCACCGGAGCGGAGAGCCTGGGCTCCGTCTTCCGCGAACTGTTTGGCCGCCTTGACGACGGCCGGGTCACGACGGACTTTGTCGGCGGTCTGGATGTTCTGGGCGGCAGTGAGCGTCAGGTGGGCGAGGTTGAGGCGAGACATGGCAGTGGACCTTTCGTCGCTGATAGTGCCTGCGCGTGTGCAACATAGCGACACTTAGTGTGCAGCGTCCGCACTATGGCAAAACTGGCTGCAACGGCGGCACGCTCAATCCCCACCGTCCACCCCACCGAAGCCTCTGACACCGCCGCGCTCGTCCAACTCGCCGACTACATCAAGTAACCAGACCAGGCCGCCCCAATCAGCAAAGGACCTGCGAGGCGCTGCACTAGCTTGCGATCGACACGGTGTTGGGGGGCGCGCGCCGCCCGCCCGAGGCCCCCCCCCCCCACCCACCCCCGAACAAGCAACGCCCAGAAGAGCCCCACCCCCCCCCCCACCCCCCAGACAGAGAGAATGAGGGTG